>NZ_JBNHEQ010000237.1:0-45643 GCF_050016015.1 Dapis hubbardiae BLCC-M172 | reverse complement strand
TCGAATATTTTCTGGAAGTGGCAATAAACTCTCAGTTGTCTTGCTCTCTAGGTTTTAGTTCTACCCGATGCGTATGTCGCAATAGTCAGATTTAGCAATTAATTTTTCGATTCTTGATTCACTAATAAATTTTTTCTGACTAGAAGAAATTCTGGGTAGAGAAATAATAGTCGAATATTTTCTGGAAGTGGCAATAAACTCTCAGTTGTCTTGCTCTCTAGGTTTGATGTTCTACCCGATGCGTATATCGCAATAGTCAGATTTAGCAATTATTTTTTCGATTCTTGATTCACTAATAAATGTTTTGTGGCTAGAAGAAATTTCAGGTAGAGAAATAGAGTCAAATATTTTTTGGCAGTGGCAATAAACTTTCAGTTGCTTTGCTCTCTAGGTTTGATGTTCTACCCGATGCGTATATCGCAATAGTCAGATTTAGCAATTATTTTTTCGATTCTTGATTCACTAATAAATGTTTTGTGGCTAGAAGAAATTTCAGGTAGAGAAATAGAGTCAAATATTTTTTGGCAGTGGCAATAAACTTTCAGTTGCTTTGCTCTCTAGGTTTGATGTTCTACCCGATGCGTATATCGCAATAGTCAGATTTAGCAATTATTTTTTCGATTCTTGATTCACTAATAAATGTTTTGTGGCTAGAAGAAATTTCAGGTAGAGAAATAGAGTCAAATATTTTCTGGCAGTGGAAATTAACTCTCAGTTGTCTTGCTCTCTAGGTTTGATGTTCTACCCGATGCGTATATCGCAATAGTCAGATTTAGCAATTATTTTTTCGATTCTTGATTCACTAATAAATTTTCTGTGAGTAGAAGAAATTTCCGGTAGAGAAATAGAGTCAAATATTTTCTGTCAGAGGAAATAAACTCTTAAGTCTCTTGCTCTCTAGGTTTGATGCTCTACTGTTGCGTATGTCGCAATAGTCAGATTTCACAATTAATTTTTCGATTCTCGATTCACTAATAATTTTTCTGTGACTATTAGTTGCGTTGCAGTCTAGGTTTGATGTTCTACCCGATGCGTATATCGCAATAGTGAGATTTAGCAATTAATTTTTCGATTCTTGATTCACTAATAAATTTTCTGTGAGTAGAAGAAATTTCCGCTAGAGAAATATAGTCAAATATTTTCTGGCAATGGAAATCAACTCTCAGTTGCGTTGCTCTGTAGGTTTGATGCTCTACTATTGCGTATGTCGCAATAGTAAAATTTTACAATTAATTTTTCGATTCTCGATTCACTAATAAATTTTCTGTGAGTAGAAGAAATTTCCGCTAGAGAAATATAGTCAAATGTTTTCTGGAAGTGGAAATAACTCTCAGTTGTCTTGCTCTGTAGATTTGATGCTCTACTATTGCGTATAGAGCAATAGTGATATTTCACAATTAATTTTTTGATTCTTGATTCACTAATAAATTTTCTATGGGTAGAAGAAATTTCGGGTAGAGAAATAGAGCCAGATATTTTCTGGCAGTGGCAATCAACTCTCAGTTGCCTTGCTCTCTAGGTTTGACATTTCACTATTGCGTATAGAGCAATAGTCAGATTTTGAGAGCTTCTCATAAATGGTTAATTTTCCCCCATCGAATCTTTCCATCTATCCTCAAGTGAAAAATCACCAATATTTTCATTTTCTAAAGCTCCAGAAAAAAAATCGCGCCTCAAAGAATTTTCGGTTGTATCCTCACAATTTTTGTGATATCATAAATTATAAATGGGGTTGTTCGTATATACGCATGACTTTTTATTCAACCCAAATCTTTACTGAGAGAAAATCAAATATTCGGGAATTTTTCCCAGGAGCAATACCAGAAATATTTTCATTTTCTGAAGCCTCATAAATGGTTAATTTTCCCCCATCGAATCTTTCCATCCTCAAGTGAAAAATCACCAATATTTTCATTTTCTAAAGCTCCAGAAAAAAAATCGCGCCTCAAAGAATTTTCGGTTGTATCCTCACAATTTTTGTGATATCATAAATTATAAATGGGGTTGTTCGTATATACGCATGACTTTTTATTCAACCAAGGATAGTATAGTTTCTTTGTGATAGAACTGCCTTCCGTTTTCACTTTGCGACATCTTTAGCGGAGCATGACCTCAGGAAAAGGCGGAATAAGTCCGACAGTTATATCACGAATATTACAGAAAGAAACCCAATGTAAAAGATACGCTTAGGAATTCTATAGAACAATAGTCAGGTTTAGCAATTCTGTTTTTGATTCTTAACTAACTAAAAAATTTTCTGTCACCCGATCGACATAGATTAGATTCACTAACGAGAGGGAGGATTGATTTTTTACACTCGCACCCCAACAATAGGGATATTGTTACAATATTTAACAAGATTCGTTAAATTTTTCTTAAATATTATGAATTTAGAAACAATATCATCTATTCCTCGCCAAAAAGACATCAATTCCAACAGCAAGAAATTAGACACAGTAGAAGTTGAAGCAATGCAACTAAAAAATATAGATACAGAAATACCCAAATCTCAAAATCCTCCAGAGACAGCAGAAAATGCCCTACGCTACGATCCAGAAGCAATAACAGCCATCTACAGTAAACGTCCTTTGCAAGTCTGGAAACGGCGAATCAGTATCTTATGGACTTTTGTATTATTTGCTTCTAGCTTATGGCTGGACAAAATTACTGGTAACGCCACTAAAAATGAAAGAAAACGGGCAATCTGGTTAAGAGAAATTTTGACAAATCTCGGTCCTGCTTTTATTAAAGTAGGACAAGCACTATCTACTCGACCAGACTTAGCTTCTCCAACATATTTAGATGAGCTGACCAAATTACAAGACCAATTACCTGCTTTTCCCAATGAAGTTGCTTATCATTTTATAGAAGAAGAATTAGGTTTTCCTCCAGAAGAAATTTATGCAGAATTAACATCAAATCCCATCGCTGCAGCTTCCCTTGGACAAGTATATAAAGGCAAATTAAAAACAGGAGAAATAGTAGCAGTAAAAGTACAACGTCCTGGTTTAGCAGAAAGCATTGCTTTAGACATTTATATATTAAGAACATTAGCTATTTGGGCACATAAAAATATTCAGCGACTCCGTAGCGATCTAGTAGGCATAATGGATGAGTTTGGTACTCGAATATTTGAGGAAATGGATTACACTCAAGAGGGTCGAAATGCCGAAAAATTTAAACAACTCTACGGTCATTTGAAAGATATTTATGTTCCTAAAATTTATTGGCAATATACGGGTCGTCGTGTGTTGACAATGGAGTGGATAACGGGTACTAAGTTGACTGATTTGGAAGCTATAAAAGCCAAAAATATTGATGCGAAATATCTGATAGAAATTGGTGTGCAATGTTCTTTGAGACAGTTATTAGAACATGGTTTTTTTCATGCCGATCCTCATCCTGGTAATTTATTAGCAAGTCCTGATGGTAAGTTAGTTTATCTAGATTTTGGCATGATGAGTGAGGTTAAAACTTATCAGCGATATGGTTTATTGGAGGCAGTTGTACATTTAGTAAATCGTGATTTTGATGCTTTAGGTCAGGATTATGTGAAGCTGGAATTTTTAACTCCTGAAACTGATTTAACTCCGATTATTCCGGCATTGGCTGGTGTGTTTAATAATGCTCTTGGTGCTAGTGTGGCAGAACTTAATTTTAAGAGTATTACAGACCAGTTATCAGCTTTAATGTATGAGTATCCATTCCGGGTGCCTGCTTATTATGCTTTGATTATTCGCTCTTTGGTAACTTTGGAAGGTATTGCTATTAATGTCGATCCTAATTTTAAAGTTCTGAGTAAAGCTTATCCTTATGTGGCAAAACGTTTATTAACTGACCCTGCTCCTGAGTTGAGAACTTCTTTGAAAGATTTACTTTTTAAGGATGGTGATTTTCGTTGGAATAGATTGGAAAATCTTTTAAGAAATGCAAGTAATAGTGATGATTATGATATTAGTAAAGTTTTAGATCAGGCTCTAGATTTCTTGTTATCTGAACGAGGAGATTTTATTCGGGTTCGTTTAGTTGAAGAACTAATTAATAGTCTAGATTTAGCATCGATAAATACATTTATTAATGCGAGAAGTAAAGTCAATGAATGGTTGGGAATGAAGGTAGAGAAAACTCCAGTTACTACATCTAATAATCCTGGTAATGAAAAGAGAGCAGAACATATTAAAAATATCTGGCAAATTATTCAAGATACTCCTGGTTTTGATGCTATGCAGTTAGTACAATTAGTACCAAATATATTAGTTAAACCAGAGATGCAAAAAATGGGGCAACAAGTAGCAGGTGGTTTGACTCAACGGGCGATCGCTCGTTTGATTCGTCAAGTATTATTATCTCCAGAGTATTCTAATACTAATGGTAATGGTAATGGTAATGGTAATGGTCATAAACCAAAGACTCAACCTCAACTTTCTTTGCCTGCTTCTTCTAGTTAAGTTGATATTGATTGAAGGAAGAGTTCATTAATTGATAATTGATAATTGATAATTACCTCTGGTTAAAACCATTACGGAATTGAATATCAGGAAATATCCTAGCACTTTTTTTCCCCTATCCAAGGGGGGGCTTTAAACCAAAATTATTTAATTATTAATTATTAATTATTAGTAATTCGGGAAGAAGTAAGAAGGAAGAAGGCAAAAATCAATTTAATGACAAATGTATAACTTCTCTCTTTTATCAAGTTTTATCTTCAGAAAGATGTTGATAAAGCATAACTTTTCAAGGGAGTTAGGAGGGATAATTTATCAGAATAAACCCTCTATCTAAAACTGATTTATATATATAAGTCAGTATTGATTCTTTGATGGTTAATTCTGATTAGTTGTTGGTCGCAAAAATTTCTACTGGCAACTAATTTTTTAATCAAAAAATTCCCATAAGTTGCAGCAGTATTTCTAGCTAAAGCAAAAGGTGGAGATAGTATTATGGGTATAGCTTTAAAAAAAAGGAAGAATTCAATAATGGATAATGGATAATTGATAATTGATAATTGATAATTACCTATCCCTAAAATGAAGAGGATTGAATAAAAGAAAAATTTTTTTTGTTTCTCCTGGAAAGGAGAGGCTTTATACCTTGATTTTTCGGTAAGAAGGAAGAAGCCAAAAATCAATTTAATGACAAATTTATAATTTCTCTCTTTTATCAAGTTTCATATTCAGAAAGATGTTTATAAAGCATAAGTTTTCAAGGGAGTTAGGAGGGATAATTTATCAGAATAAACCCTCTATCTAAAACTGATTTATATATATAAGTCAGTATGGATGTTTTGATGGTTAATTCTGATTAGTTGTTAGTAGCAAAAATTTCTACTGGCAACTAATTTTTTGCTCAAAAAATTGCCAGAAGTTGCTTTAGCAATGTGTCTAGCTAAAACAAAAAGTGGAGATAGCATTATGGGTATAGCTTTAAAAAAAAGGAAGAATTCAATAATAGATAATTGATAATTACCTCTCGCTAAAAGGAAGGGGATTGAATAAAAGGAAAATTTTTTTTTGTTTCTCCTGGAAAGGAGAGGCTTTATACCTTGATTTTTCGGTAAGAAGTAAGAAGGAATAAGGCAAAAATAAATTTAATTACAAATGTATAACTTCTCTCTTTTATCAAGTTTTATATTCAGAAATATATTTATAAAGTATAACTTTTCAAAGGAGATAGGACGAATAATTTCTCATAATAAAACTTCTATAGCAATCCTAAATTGTTAGTGACAGTTTTAATAATAGTTAAAAAAAGCTGAAACCTTGAAAATTATGACTCCTGACTCCTGACTGCTAAATGCCATCAAAGTATTGTAACCTAAATAGAATTGCTATATCTAAAACTGATTTATATATATAAGTCAGTATCAATTTTTTGATGGTTAATTCTGATTAGTTGTTAGTAGCAAAAATTTCCTACAGCCTAAAGCTTTCTAATGAATATAATCTCAAGTAGCAACAGTATTCTAATTCAATTTTTTAAGATTTTAATCTAACTATTTCCTATATATAGTTGTTCCTATACTGGTAAGGTAGAAAATTCGTTAATATCACAAATGAAATTAGGATGACTATACAACTATGATAAAACAACCAACCTCTAGAAAACATGCCGATGCTTTAGATGCTTTGCGTGGATTTGCTATTTTAATGATGGTATTATCTGGCATAATTCCTCGTGATGGAACATTACCTGCTTGGATGTATCATGCTCAAACTCTACCACCAAATTATATATTTAATCCTAATATTCCTGGACTGACTTGGGTAGATATTGTTTTTCCAATTTTCTTATTTGCAATGGGAGCATCAATACCCCTATCTTTATCTAGATTAATTAATAAAGACTGGCAATACAGTCAAATATTTTTATTGATACTGAAAAGGGGATTTTTGTTAGGGACTTTGACTATAGTTTTGCAACATTTTCGACCACACATCATTAATAGTTTAGAAGAAACTCCTAAAAAGTGGCAATTAGCTTTACTAGGATTTTTAATCCTCTGTTTAATGTTCACTCGTTTACCTAAATTTCCCCCCAAGTTTCTGAATCAATTTATTACTATAGCTGGGTGGAGTTTATGTATTTTAGTTCTGAGTAGATTAACATACCCTGATGGTAGTAACTTTTCCTTAGAACGGAGTGATATTATTCTCATAGTATTAACAAATATGGCTGTTTTTGGTTCTATAATTTGGTTATTTACTAAATCTAATTGGTGGTTACGTTTAGGATTATTAGGAATATTATCATTGCTCAGATTTTCTACTACTGATGATCGATGTTTCAATAATTGGTAATTGATAATTGATAATTCATAATTACCTTTCCCTAAAAGGAAGAGGATTGAATAAAAGGAAAATAAATTCATTGTTTCTCCACGGCGAGTGAGAGGCTTTAAACCTTAATTATTCGGTAAAAGAGTTTTGGTTTAATTCTCCTTTGCCTTAGATTTTTAGATTTGATTATTTGAAATATTTATTTATCGTCATTCCAGGTACTATTGCTGGAGATTTAATTTTAAATTGCATGAAAAATAATGAAACTAATAATGATGATTCTATAGTATAAAAATGGTCAGCTGGTCGTTTTTTTATCATTGCAGTGTTAATGGTGACTATTGACTTAGTGTTATTGGTTGGGTTACAATCTAGGCTGGTTTTACAAACAACTTTAATAACTGTAGTTTTATGTGGTTCTGGTTGATTATTATTCCAGCAACCAGGTAATCAGATAGAAAATTTACTAAATAAACTTTATAGTTGGGGTACTTATTGGTTAGTATTAGGGTTAGCTTTTGAGCCTTTTCAAGGTGGCATCAAAAAAGATAGTGCTACTATTAGTTATTTTTTCGTTACCACAGGAATGTCTATTTTTCTGTTGATTCTATTCACTGTAATTAGTGACTATTTTCCCCAGAAATGTCCGATAAAATTATTGATTTATAATGGGCAAAATCCCATGATAGCTTATGTGATTTTCGGTAACTTGCTTTTACCTTTTTTCAAATTAACTGGATGGTATGAAAAAATTACACAAATGACTCAAGCAACAAGTTGAGGATTGTTTCGGGCATTTGTTTATACATTAATAGTGGCATTGATTGTAAGTATTTTTAGCAGGTTAAAAGTTTTTTGGAGGACTTAAAAAAATCAAATTAGGAGAATTTTATGAGTAGTATACTTCCTGTAGTTTTTGTATGGTTTGTTTCATTATTTGGTGCTTGTTTAGGCATTATCATCGGAGGTACTATTGGAGGAATAGTTGGTGGAATTACCAACTTAATTACTCATTTCAGATGTACGATGAGAATATTTAATGCAGCAACTTTTACTTCACTTTTGAGTACAGTTTTTTTTATTATTATCGGTCATCAAAAAATTCAACCTCTAAATTGTGCTGATGGTTTAGATGGATTTTATGTTTGTTTTAGCCCACTACTTATTCCTTTTTGGGGAGGAATTATCGGGGGTATATTTGGTTCATTTATTGGAGTGTTAGTGGAAGTATATAGAAAATCGAGTCGTTAAATTAATTAAATTAAATTATTTATTAAAGTTTTTTAGGATTGGTTTTGATTAAGGAGAAATGCAATTAATATAATGTCCGTTCAGCAATTAACAATGTTCATGTGACGAGGTGCCGTTTGCGGAGCATGACCTAGGAATACAATTAATAATTATCTAGAGTGGAACATTCATAATTTATAACAGACTATGTCATAGTTCTTTATGCCGTGTAAATTGTAAATTATTAATTATTAATTATTCGGTAAAATACGGATAAATGATGAGTGAGCAGTCAGCAGAGAAGAGGTAAGAGAAAGGAAAAAATTATATTATAGCAATTCCCAAAAAGCGTGAGGTACAAAATTTTAGGTTTGAGGGAACACTTAACACTTAACAGGGAACAAAAATACAAAAATACAACTGTACCTCATAACCTTGGGAAAGGCTATATTGACGGTTGAATACTTATCAATAAGTCAGTGGTAAGTATAACAATTCTCAAAAAGCGTGAGGTACAAAATTCTAGATAATAGGCAACAGGCAAGAAATATAAAAGTGTACCTCACACTTACTGATAAATGCTTTATAGCGAGATTAGTCTAGAAGGAGAGGAAAGATTTTTTGATCGCTAATCAAACTTAAATAGACTGGGTATTACTATTACCATAATATAAGCACCTGTACAAAATTAATTTAATATTTGTAAGCAATGAACAGCTTAACTAAGAACAAAAAATATACTTGTATACAACAGCAGTAAATATATCGCTGAAGTCAGACTTAAAAATTATTGATCTGACTAAATTTGAGAGAAGCAAGAATTTCCTAATAGTAATGGTGAGTGCTATAAAAATAATTTAGCTGACCTACTTAAAGTGACCATTAAATATAAAAAAATTAATTTTTGTTGAATGTTTAATTAACAAATTAATTAACAAACACAGCTATTTCTATGGGCAACAACACAATTACGTCCCTGTTCTTTAGCTTTATAAAGTGACTGGTCAGCATCTATTAATAATGTACGAGGGGATAATTTAAACTTAGGAACTATACTACTTACTCCCAAACTTACAGTAACATAAGGACTTGTTTTTGAATAGGCATGAGATATCTCAAGGTTTTTGATTTCCACTCTAATTAATTCTGCTCTTCGTAAAGCTTCATCAAGATTTGTATTGGGTAATATAATTCCAAATTCTTCTCCACCATAACGACATACTAAATCAGTAGGAAATATAGCAACTTTACTAATCGCCTGAGCAACTTTTTTGAGACACTGATCTCCCTCTGGATGTCCATAATAATCATTGTAATATTTGAAATAATCTACATCACAAATTATCAGAGATAAAGGCTTTTGCTCTTGTCTAAGTTGTTCCCATTTTTGGTGAAAATATTCATCAAATTTACGACGATTAGCCAGGGAGGTTAGACTATCTAAACTAGCAATTACTTGTAAATCTTGGTTAGCTTTTTTGAGAGCTAGTTCTGCTTTTTTGCGTTGAATTAACCCCCCTAATTGAGTAGCAACACCATTAACTAATTGCATAGAATTTTGGTCGAGGGAGCGAGAACTTTTCTGGAAAAAGACTAAAATAGCTAAAACCTTTTTATCTAGGATAATCGGAATTCCTAAAGCAGATTTAATACCTATTTTTTCAGCAATTTCAGAACAAATAGAAACAGAAGATTGTTCTTTAAAAATATCTTTTAGCCATTCTGACTGCTGAGAAGAGAAAACTCTTTGTAGGAAACCTGGATGAGAACTAAAAGTAATAATTTGATGCTGTTGTCGAAACTTGAGAGTAAGTGGTAAAGCACCATTGCTACTGTTACTAGCATACCAACCTCTACTAAATCTAAGCATTGTATTATCTTGATTAGGAATCCATGCTTCCCCAAAATCCCAATTCATAGTTTGGCATATTTCTGCGAGAATTATTTCTAAAGCTGATTCAAAATCAGATGCTTCACTAATAGCATAAGTCGCATTTAATAATAGTTGTAATCTAGCATTTTGTTGTTGTAATTCCTGCTGTAGAGAACGCAAGCGCAATTGATTTTCAATCCTGGCTAAAATCTCAATTAATTCAAATGGTTGAGTTATATAATCTACCCCTCCCACAGTAAAAGCTTTAATCTTATCCATCACCCCACCCAAAGCAGAGATAAAAATCACAGGGATATCACAAGTTAGTTCATCTATTTTCAGAACTTCACAGATTTGATACCCATCCATTTCTGGCATTTTAACTTCTAATAAAATCAAGTCTGGAAGTATGAAATGAATAGTTTCTAGAACCTCCTTACTACTGGTGGCAATTTCCACCTTATACCCCTGGGTAGATAACAACTCAGTCAAAAGTTTTAAACTTTTAGGATTATCATTAATAATTAAGAGAGTTTCTCTGAATCTAGAATCTTGTTGTTGATGCATGATTTAGTAGGACTAGAGTGAACATAACTACTATTTTAGCTACCTAGAGGAAGCTATTGGCCAAATTTAAGCTTCTTAAAATTGTGTTCGGTTAAGGGGCGTATAGACTTGTAAGACTAACTCTCTCAACTAATAATTAATAGCTGTTTGATTGAATTTCACCTACTACATTAAGAAACCTACAAGCAATTTTTAATTGTTGTATGCACCCTGAACTGCCTGAAATATTATGTATAACATAACCTTTTAAGATAAAATATTTTAATTTAACTAATATAGCATTTTCATTGGAGTGTTGAAAGTACTTTTGAGAAAAAAACAACAGGGAAGCAAGTATATATTTTTCTTGATAATGGAAAAAACACACAGTAGTTTTTACCAGTTTTTACCAATTTTATATAGCAAGCCATGATAGATAATCAAGTATGAAACTCTTGCTAATGTTACCTTTTCCCGAATTTATAGAGAATTTATCTTTTTGCTTAGGTTTGGAAACAAAACCCATAAAATAAAATGTTACAACCTATTTAGGATTTCTATATGGATACAGGAAATATAGGAATAAAGATCAATAGGGTTCAGATAAGACTAAAACTTATCTTAAATTGTATTTATTTATAGACTCATTTACTTTCCTTCTTCTTTCCTTCTTCCTTCTTCCTTCTTCCTTCCCTCTTCCTTTGTTTGACTTTGAGTTTTCCAACAGGTCTAATGTTGTAAGTGACTTTTTTTAATCTACTATGGCAACAATTAACGATAATTACCTCAAACTCAAAGCAGGATACCTATTCCCAGAAATAGCTAGACGGGTTAATACCTTTGCCGAAGCAAACCCAGAAGCCCAAATTATTAAATTGGGTATTGGGGATGTCACTGAACCATTGCCAGAAGCTTGTCGTCACGCCATGACTAAAGCTGTGGCAGAAATGGGCGATCGCTCAACTTTTAAAGGTTATGGTCCAGAGCAGGGTTATGCTTGGTTGCGGGAGAAAATTGCGACTCAAGATTTTCAAGCTAGGGGATGTGATATTGATGCCTCGGAAATTTTCATTTCTGATGGGTCTAAGTGTGATACTGGTAATATTCTAGATATTTTTGGCAATAATAATACTATTGCTGTGACAGATCCAGTATACCCAGTGTATGTAGATACTAATGTAATGGCAGGTAATACTGGTGATGTAAATGAGAAAGGGGAATATGAGGGTTTAGTTTATTTACCAATTACAGCAGATAATAATTTTATTGCTGAAATTCCTACTCAAAAAGTAGATTTGATTTATTTGTGTTTTCCAAATAACCCCACTGGTGCGACAGCGACTAAAGAATATTTGCAAGCGTGGGTAAATTATGCCAAAGCGAATAATGCCATTATTTTATTCGATGCTGCTTACGAAGCTTTTATTACTGATGCCAGTCTTCCCCATTCTATTTATGAAATAGAAGGAGCAAGAGAATGCGCGATCGAATTTCGTTCCTTTTCTAAGAATGCTGGTTTTACTGGTACTCGTTGTGCGTTGACTGTCATACCCAAAACTCTCAAAGGGAAAGCTGCTGATGGTTCCGATGTAGAATTATGGAAATTGTGGAACCGCCGTCATTGCACTAAATTTAATGGAGTTTCTTATATCGTGCAGCGGGGTGCAGAAGCAGTTTACTCCGAGGAAGGAAAAGCGCAAGTGAGAGCATTAATAGAATTTTATTTAGAGAATGCAAAAATTATTTGCTCCCAGTTACAAGCAGCAGGGTTAACTATTTATGGTGGAGTAAACGCGCCTTATGTTTGGGTGAAGACTCCTACAGGTTTGTCAAGTTGGGATTTCTTTGATAAACTGTTGCAAAATTGTAATGTTGTGGGTACTCCCGGTTCAGGTTTTGGTGCTGCGGGTGAAGGTTACTTCCGAATTTCTGCTTTTAATAGTCGGGAAAATGTCAACGAAGCGATGAAGCGGATAACTGAGAAATTTAAAATTTAGGTAGGCGATCGCTCTTTAGAAACCGGGTTTATCGAATAAATTTCCCAAGGTAGGGGCGGGTTTTTCAGTTAACTTAGTTAAAAACTTTTAACCTTACTAAACCCGCCCCTTTATTCCGGTTTCTTGTTTAAAGGTAATGTACTGATGTAACTACTTATTTAGTGCTAAAATAATAAATATATATAGCTTTATTAAACTAAAAATAAAAAGATAAAAGTGCAATGATTAACCCCTTAGAAGTAGCCAAATATTTCATTATGCGGGCTTATGAAGATGGTAGAGAAGCTCAAATAACTAATATGAAAATACAAAAACTCCTCTACTATAGCCAATGCTTATATTTAGCTCTTAATGGTGAACCTTTATTCGCTGGTGAAATACAAGCTTGGCGATATGGTCTTGTTTGTCCTCCTGCTTATAAATTTTACAGTAAATTTGAAGCCGAACAATTACCAATCCCAAACCAGGAAAGTATTACTAATATTCCCTCATAAATCAAGGACGTTTTAGAGGAAACTTGACAATACTTCGGTGAATATGATGCTTACTATTTGAGTGATTTAACCCACCTAGAATTTCCGTGGCAAAAAGCGAGAAAAGATTTACCGAAATATTGTGGTTTAAAGCCTCCCCTTGGATAGGGGATAATAAATAAAAATTTTCCTGTTTGTCAATCCTCTCCTTTTCAAGGAGAGGTAATTCGCGCATTCTTAATTCTTGAAGTAGTAATGCAAGTTCAACCGAACCTATATTATTAGAAGATATGCGTTTATTAGGAAAAGAAAAACTTTTAGAAATTGAGAAAGAACATCCTCACTACCCTTCTATTATTTCTCATATTTTAAAAGTAGCAATAGAGTCTAAAGAAGAACCAAAATATATTCAGAAAGGAGAAGTGAATGACTGGCTCAACTCCCTTCTTAATTGAGAAGACTACTAACTTTGAACGGAGTTTTAAAAAGTTAGTCAACACCTATAAATCTCAATCTCAAAAACAGGAATTTATTCAGATTATTAGTCAGTATCTTGATGAACTAATTATTCATCCTTATCCTACTCAAGCCAAGGTTGAACCTTTACCAAGTGGTCTGAAATTACCTGATTATTAATTATTAATAATTAAATAATTCTGGTTTAAAGCCTCCCCTTTTAAGGGGAAAAAAGCGGTCGTTTGCGGAGCATTCCGTAGGATGGGATGGCGTTCGCGAAGCGTCCCGGAGGGACAGGTCTCCCGCTCTTATCAGAGCCGCTCCGCTTTTCATGTCGCGCAGCGTTAACGTTTGCGGAGCATTCCGTCAGGAAAGTTGTGCGGAACGCTAAACGCCATATCCAATCGACCAAGAGAAGAAATGATATTTCCCGATCTTCAATCAAGAACGGTTTTAACCAGAGGTAATTATCAATTATCAATTATCAATTATCAATTAATGAACTGATGAATGGCAATTTTATAAATTAGTTTTAGCCATTGCTAAAGGTGCATCAGGACAAATTAGATTAATGTATTTAGTTGAGGAGAAGAAAAGAGTGATTAAGCCTTTATGGATTTATAATCATCAACAATTTAAAAAACGTCCTCCTGCTCAAGATATTAAAGATTTCATTCAAGAAATTTTTGAGGAAAAATATATTGACAGAGAAACTACTAAAAATCAAATAGTTGTTTAACTATTTTTGCCAAAAGTATCATTTATGAAACCATTAATATTAGATATTTTTTCCGGTGCAGGTGGATTTAGCCTTGGTTTTAAGTGGGCAGGTTGTCAAATTATTGGTGCTATAGAAATAGATAAATGGGCATCAGAAACTTTTGCTTATAATCATCCAGATGCAGTTGTTATAAATCAAGATATTACGACTATTACTAATAGAGATATAGCAGCAATTTGGGGTAATAATAAACCACAAATTATGATAGGAGGTCCGCCTTGTCAAGGATATTCTATTTGTAATAAAAATGCTGGAGATCCTAAAGACCCTAGAAATAACCTTTTTAGAGAATTAATTAGAATAGCTAAAGTTTTTGAGCCAGAAATATTAATTATGGAAAACGTACCTAATATGATTAAATTTCGGACTCATTCTCAAATCAAAGTTATCGACATTATTGAACAAGAGTTAAAAAAGATTGGATATAACGTCTACACAAATATATTAGAAGCTACAGCATACGGCGTATCTAAAATTAGAAAACGTTTATTTATTATTGCTTCAAAACGGGAACTAGAAAATCCCTTTCCCTTACCAACTCATGGAATATTAACTAATCAGCAAATGTCTTTATTTGGAGAAAATTTAAAGTTTTGTCCGACATTATGGGATGCTATTTATGACTTACCAACCTTAGAAGCTGGTGAAGGAAAAGAAGAGTCAAATTATTTCAAACAGCCGTCGAATGAATATCAAAAATTATTGAGAAATGGCAATAAAATTTTGTTTAATCACAAAGCAATGAATCATACTAAAAGAATGGTAGAAAGATTTGCCACAATGACTTGGGGAAGTTCTGGAAAAGACGTACCAAAACATTTACAACCACGACAAAGGAACTCTACAGAAATATCTGAAAAAATCTACCACCAAAATAATAGAAGACTCCATCCAGATAAACCATGTCATACAATTCCAGCTTCATTTTATGCTAATTTTGTTCACCCTTATCAACATAGAAATTTCACAGCTAGAGAAGGTGCAAGAATACAATCATTTCCAGATAGTTTTAAATTTATGGGTAAACCAACAGTTGTTAGTCATAAACTACTATCTAGAGAAGGTAGTTTAGCAGAAAAACATTTATGTCAATACAATCAAATTGGAAATGCCGTTCCTCCTTTGTTAGCTAAAGCTATTGCCGATAATATCTTAAAACAGTTGTAAAATTGAGGCAAATAAAATGTATGTTCATGGTCATTTCAGTTATCAGTTATCAGTGAACAGCACCTCCTACTAATTTATACCAATTTGAAAAAGAATGCTATACTTAGGTGACACTTCAATGATTAGGTAATTAACAGGAGCTTTTTAATCTTTTTGATAATTATTAGCCAGAAGCGCCTTAATTTTTCTTATGTTTCCCCACTCCCCTACTCCCCTACTCCCCTACTCCTCTGCTCAAGAAAATGTAGCAAACATTTATCAAATTGGTATTAGGAGGAGCGAGTAGAATTGTTGAATGAATACAAAGATTTTCCAGAACAACAACGTAAGCATTCAGTCGTCAGCTAGCCTCCTACAGAGGAGCTGCGCTAACAGCTATCAGCTATGAGTTATTAACTTATCCTGTTTGGAAGTTTGTGTTTGAGAAATTAATCTCCAAAAAGTGAAATATAAATAATAAAGATAGTCAGCTAATTTTAATCACTCCTGTAGGTTTGCTCGGCTATTAGCTGACTGCTGACTGCTAATAGCTGAATGCTTACACAACAACACTATGCAGAAAAATTTGATTCTCGTTCAAATCTCCATTCATCTGTCTTGGAATAATTTATGTATTACCTTTTCAAAGATTTAGTGAGTGAATTTTCATCACAAGCTTTAATTGGAAAGTCTCGTACTTTCAAAGATATATTTTTTCGGTCTAAAAATTATCGAGATATGCTCAATTTTCCTCACGCTTTAATTGAACTGAAAGATAATGATTTTGCCATAGGAGTAAGAATTAATGCCACAATGAATTGTCAGGGTTCCCAAGCATTAGAAAGTCATATTTGGGATGTACCTGCTGTAGTTATAGAATGCAAAACTTACTTGGATAAAACTATGCTTCAAGATGCGGCAACCGCAGCAGAACAACTTAAATATAGAAATCCTAATGCTGTTTATATTTTAGTAGCTGAATGGCTAAAATTAACAGATGCTGTAAATCTACGAAAATTCAAAATCGACCAAATATATGTATTAAGAAAACAAAAGAATACGGATAGAGAATTTCGATTTCAAGAAGGGTATATTAAAAACCCTATATATGCAGATGTGGTAGAGCATTTATTTGTTTATGTTCGAGATTATTTAACATCTGATTGGGAAGGGGGTATTAATTTTGGTTTAAAACGTGGTTATTTGATTTAGCTGACTAATTTTGGTTAAGATTGGTGGCATAATGTATATTTTTGTTTAATTTGTATTTCTTCGAGGGGATAACTGAAAAATTTATAACTTAGCTTAGATTTAGGCGATCGCTAAAATCAAGTAACATTAAATAGTAAGGTGGGCAAAAACTGAATTATCAATATCATGGTAAATCAAGTTGTATTTGTCCACCATATTTTTTTCTCCTTACTTGTTTAGGACTACCCTATTTTTTTTCAGTAAATTTATACAATTTAATTGCCGATGATTTCTCAACCCTGCTTTTACCTTATAACTACATTATTATCCTTAATTAACCCAGTATTAATAATGCAAGTTAACGCCCAACCCCAACGAATAAAAGTTCCCACTCCTTCCATCTCAGAAGAAGCACAAAAAGTTTGCCCCCCACCTGCATTATCTCGTCTCCAACGCCATACCGTCGCCCCCGGAGAGACCATTGAAAGCATCGCCCAAAAATACAACCTAATACCCCCAACCTTATTAGCATTTAATCGAGTGCTACAAAAAGGACAAGTAACTGTAGGTACTGAAATTATAATTCCTCCCTATAACGGTATTGCCGTGAAAATACCCACTGGTAAAACCTGGAAAAATGTTGCAGAAAATTATAATATCCGTGCTGATACTTTATATGAAGTAAATGGTTGTCCAGAAACACCAGATCAACAAACACCAGAAGTAGTTTTTTTACCAGGAGTAAATTGGTCTCCGGGAGGAAAAACACCGCCAAAAACATCTTTATTAACAGGTTATCCTTTACCTTTTGAAGCTAGGGTAATTTTAGGTTATGGTTGGTTGCTACATCCCATTAAAAATCAAGTAGTTTTTCATAGTGGTTTAGATTTAATTGCTGATAGTGGTACATCAGTTTTTTCTATAGGAAAAGGTATTGTGGCATTTGCTGGTAAACAAGGAAATTATGGAAACTTAGTAGTAATTAATCATATTTCTGGCAAACAAACTCGTTATGCTCATTTAGATTCTATCAATGTTAAAACTGGTCAAAAAATTGAACAAGCAGAACTTTTAGGCACAGTTGGTCAGACAGGGCAACCTGATTTTGAGGGAGCTCATCTACATTTTGAAATTAGATATAATTCCCCTTTAGGTTGGGTTGCTGAAAATCCCAATTCTTATATGGAAGTTATTTTTAAGTAATTGAAAAAAATTTTGATCACATCAAACTGCTAATGAATATATACAACTATATTTTTAACTAAGTAGATCTCCAATGTGATTCTTTTGTATCAATAAATTATCTCTTCAGTACACCCTAGTTTTGCCGGAGAGGATGACAATTAAGAGTTAGGTGTGCTATAATTTAGTCATATAAATATCTTTGATATTTTTGGGAAATAGTTAGTAAACTTCCTTGAAGCAATGAACTTATAACTGAGGCTCAAAAATATAAAGTACCAGCAATTATGATCAAAATTAGGAGTATAAATTATGATAGGCATACCATTTTACTTGATGATATTATGTTTCTTTGCTACTATTATCTGGGAAAAAATAAAATATAGTTCTGAGCCAGATTCTCAAAGCTAAATTCAAAACTCAGTTGATTAATTGATAATTGATAATTGATAATTGATAATTACCTGTGGTCAAAACCATCAGATTGAAGATCGGGAAATATCCTAACACTTTTTTTCCCTATCCAAGGGGAGGCTTTAAACCAGAATTATTTAATAATTAATAATTGGGTAAACAAGAGGGTGAATATCTACAGGAAATTTAAGTTTTTTTGTTGCTCTTAAGCCTTCCTCCCTTGTCCCTCTTCCTTCTTCAAATATGAACAATTTCAACTTTTTCAAATCTGCCTATTTTTGGTGTTTCTGCTTTACCATAATTTTCCTACTTTCCCTAGACTTTTGGTCATGGAAACAAACGATTTCTTTTTCATTTTTCGATCTCCCACCCTGGGTGTTATATTTTATTGGTTTGCAAATTATCCTCGCCTGTGCTATTTTTATTTTCTCTCAAACTTTCTGGAAATCTGAAACTGAAGAGTAAGCATTCAGCTATTAGCAGTCAGCTATCAGCAATAATAGCCTGTGCTTAAGGAGGGAGTTTAAATAAATATAGACTTTAGAGTTAACTTTTGTAGTAAGATTTTTCTAGTTTAATTAAATATTGCTTTTATCACTCACTAAAAGCAATAGCTGAATTTCGCAGTTCCTCCGCAGGAGACTAGCTGACGGCTGAATGCTTAGACTGAAGAGGAAAATTAATCGTGCTTGAAAACCTAATTCCTTACTTATTTATTGGTGCATATTTACTCTCTACTTTAATCATCGGAATTATTGGTTATCGTAGCCAACAAAATACACCAGAAGATTACTTTCTAGCAGATAGAAAAATCGGCTCTATAGTTCTATTTTTTACTCTCATTGCCACAAATTTTAGTGCCTTTGCTTTTCTCGGACTTTCTGGTGCTGGTTATCGCATTGGTATAAGTTATTATCCCATGATAGGATTTGGTACTGCCCTCGTCGGAATTACGTTTTATTTCATCGGTTATAAAGTTTGGCTTTTTGGCAAAGAAAAAGGTTTAATTACCCCCTCCGAATTAATCGAAAATCGCCTCCCCAGTCAACCACTTAAACTATTATTTTTAGCCGTGATGGTAATTTTTACCATACCTTACTTAACCCTACAACCAATTGGTGGGGGTTATATGATAGAAAATTTAACTAATGGGCAAATTCCCTATTTTTTTGGAGCAGCTTTTTTGACTTTCATCATTGTTTTATATGTGTTTGTGGGGGGCATGAAAAGTGTAGCCTTAACCGATGTTTTGCAAGGGGTATTAATGTTTGTTTTAATGATAGTTGCAGTAATAGCTATATCCCAAAGTATCGGTGGCTTTACTGAAGCTAATCAAACTGTTTATCAACTCAAACCAGAGCTTTTTTCTCGTTCTGGCACGAATAATTTTTTCACTCCCCACAAATGGTTTAGTTATATGTTGCTTTGGGGTTTCAGTGTGCCGATGTTTCCCCAAATGTTTATGCGGTTTTATACTCCGAAAAATGCTAATTCCCTCAAACTTTCTGCTAGTTTATATCCATTAATTACTTGCACAATGTTTATTTGCCCCGTTTTAATTGGAATGTGGGGTCATATTAATTTTCCCGATTTAGTCGGAAAAGAAGCAGATAGAATTTTTCCCATGATGTTAGCTGAATATACCTCAACTGGCATTGCTTCATTAGTAATGGTGGGAGCTTTGGCAGCGTTCATGTCAACCCTTGATTCTCAACTTTTAGCATTAAGTTCGATGATAACTAGGGATATTTATATTGTTTATATTCGTCCTCAAGCTTCCCTAAAAGAACAAACTTTTGTTGGCAAAATTTTAATCGTTATTTTAGCAATAATTGGTTTGATTTTAGCAGCAAATCCTCCGGCAACAATTGCAGCGATCGCTACTCAAGCTTTTACTGGTTTAGCAGTATTATTTCCTACAGTTATTGCTGCTTTATATGGCAAAAATATTTCACCTCTGAGTTGTATAATTTCGATTATTTTTGGTGAGATAGCAGTTATTGGTTTTCAGGTAGGGATTATTCCTAAAAGTTTCGCTTTAGGATTTTTGCCAGTAGTGCCGATAGTGGTAATTTGTAGTTTAATTATTGTCATAACATTAGGCATTACTAAATTAGGTGAACAGGATAAAAAGTAGGAAGGTTATATGGAACCTCCCTACAATTAGATTGAATTGATAGGATTATTAAAGTATAATATTATTTAAGCATCAAACTGACCGAAAAATTTGGGTCTCAAGCATCCTCTTTTAAGGGGATAAAAAAAGAATCTTCGGTATTTCAAGCCTCCTGGTTTCCTACGGAATGCTGCGCAAACAGCAGGAGGTACTGATAACTGTTAACGCAGTTCCTCTGCAAGAGGCTAACTGTTAACGCAGTTCCTCTGCAAGAGGCTAACTGTTAACGAAGTTACGACCATAGGAGGCTAACTGAAATGACCTCTGCTAGCATTTTTTTAGTATAAAAAAGGGTTAAACTTTTACCTATAAATGCTTTTATACTTAATCAGGAAACCCTATATTAATTTAATAATAAAAATTTGGTAAGTGGGAAACCAGTTTGTTTCCACGGCAGGATGGAAAAAACACAATGGGCAACCTATAGGAATCAGTTTTTCATGCCTATTTCCTACTCCCTATTCCTTTATTCAATTTGACATCAGATTTTTGAGCAATAACTCCTACTGTGGCATAATAAATAGCCGATGAATTGGGGTCATCTGCAAATAAATAATAGTTTTCAATGTCAGACTGACTTGCTTTACCAGTTACAATATATTTTTGTGCAAGCTGCATTGTAGACATTTTCATCATTTTAGCTATTCCCGATCCTCCAGTAGAAACAGGAGTATCATTTTCTAGAGATAACTTTTGCCAGTCATACTTCTGAAATATATCTGGCAACTTCCCCCCTAAAGCGTAATCAATTCCTTTATCTGCGAACATCTGCTGAATAGCAAGATTAACTTGATTGAAAGATTGACACATTGCATTCTCTCCCACAATAGCTTTAGCTGCAGAAAAATCTGGTTCTTCAATGACTATCCATCCACCAGGTTTGAGCAAATCTAACATCTTCGATAAGGCAACTTCAAAGTCTGGGATATGGATAAGTAGGTAACGTGCATGAATTAAATCAAATGATTGATTTTCCAGGGCAAGATGGCGAACATCTTCTTGTAATACCTCAAGATTCGATGATTGAACATTCGCTAAAAAACGAGTATCTATATCCACTGCAACTACTTTTCCACTTTCTCCAACAATTGTTGCTAACCATTGAGCGATCGCTCCTGCTCCTGCTCCCACTTCCAAACATTGCCATTTGTTCGTAATTCCAGTTGTTAAAATTCGTTGGCGAGTTTTGGGGTCAAAAATTTGTTCGATCGCCTGTAGTCGCTCTAATTCTTTAAGATTTTGAGCATCACTAAATATATAAGATGTTGACATTTATAAATTGTCCTTTCTTGTTTTGTTACTTAGGCGTTGGTAATTAATGAGATGATTTATCTTTTGGGATAGCTCCCCTGTGACAACCCCGGTGAGGGCAACCAGGGAGAAATTACCAAGACAAATTTCATCTTTTGATTTACCAATGCCATTAGTTATATTTCCAACTAAAATTCTCAGATATGTAACTAAGATACCCAAAAGCTTAGAATTATTTTAAACTTTCACTTGTAATAGAAATGATTGATACAATTTTAGTTGTTCAAGGGCCGGAATTAAAGTCTGTGAAGCGTGGTCTTAACTGTAGGTTATCTCTAGCTCCGAAATTGTTACCTCTACCAATAGGTTTTACATCTGCTACTCGCTATTTGCATCAATGGCAAAAAAAACAGGATTTTTCCTCTCAGCAACCATCAACAGTATTGGTAATGGGATTATGCGGTAGTCTCTCTAGTCAATATCAACCTGGAGATGTGGTTATTTATGATGAGTGTGTTTTATTTGATGAGTCTCAGTTACTTCGGCAAAAGTGCAATGAGGTGTTAACTAGGAAGTTGCAAACTCATTTACAAGAAAAAGCATCTCTAGTTAGAAGTTTAACTAGCGATCGCTTCATCTACAAGGCGGAGGAAAAACAACTACTGGGAAAAAATACTGGTGCAGAAGTCGTAGATATGGAAGGTTTTGCTATTCTCAATTTTTTTGCTAATCTTTCCGTTTCTGTGGCGATGGTGAGAATAATTAGCGATGACTGTTACCATGATCTTCCCGATCTCTCTTCTGCTATAACATCATCTGGAAATTTACAACCTTTACCATTAGCGATCGCTATGTTTCGACAACCACTTGCTGCTTTGCAACTTATTCGAGGTTCTACCAAAGGATTAAAAGTATTGCAGGAGGTGACAACTTGTCTGTTTACTGATTAAAAAAGTTCTCATTTCAGTTATCAGTTATCAGCTATTCAGCAATCAGTAGTAGACCGACACAGCTAAAATGGTGCGTTACGACGGATTGCTCAATCCCTTTCATAGTCTAAATTTAAGTCGTCTAACACACCCTACAAGTTTTACTACTTCCCTGTCTCCCCACACTCCCCCTCTCCCTACACTTCTCACACTCCCTACTCCCTAAAAAGAATTAAACAGTTACTCTGCGACCACCCAATTTTATTTTCCTTTTCAAACTCATTTAGTAGTCGCGTTACTGTTACACGACTGGTACTAATAATGTCAGCTAATTCTTGATGAGTTAACCGAATATCGAGTATTTGCCCTTCTGGCAGTTGATTTCCAAATCTGTCTGCTAACCATTTTAATAATCTCAACAGTCGCCATTTGATTTTTCTAGAATGAATAATTCTTAAGAGTTCTTGAGTTCTTTGAATATGAGAAAGCATTACTTCTTGAGCATAAAAATAACCCCTTGGTAAAATACTCGCCTCGACAGTAGTTAAACATTCAACTTGATAAGGATAAGAAGGAAAGAGAGGTTGACCAACAATATCTCCTTGACCCCAAAACCCTAAAGTAATCGTATTTTCTTCTTCATTCTTAGTCAGAGTACGAACTACTCCAGAATCTATTCGCCATAATAATACATCTGTCAATGGCATTAGTTGACGGCGTTTAAATTGATGGCTCTTTAATTTAGGGGCGACAGTAATTACTGAATTTAAGCTCACTTTTCTTCTCCTATTTATGTTGCAAAATCTGTATTTTTGTGAGCATTTCCTGGGGAATGCTGCACCAACATTCATCAGTCATCAGCTATCAATTATATCACATCCAGTAGTATAGGTCTCGTAGGGGTTGGGTTACCAATGGATAATGGATAATTGACAATTGATAATTAAAGATAGTTTTCATTATCCATTATTCATTATCCATTATCAATTAATGAACAAACCCCCTACCAAATTTCGAGTTTTTGCCTCTTATGCAACAGTTACTTCTCAGCTAATTTTTTTGAGTAAGTTAATTGTGAGTTGCTGGGTTGGTAGCTTGGGAATGGAAGTATTGTGAATTAGCTTCACACACTTGTAAGGCGGGTTTTGCTAGATTATTATTTCCTTCATAGTCACTACAATTGATTGCTGTTTCAGTGAGTGCGCTATAAGGATGTACAGTACACTTTAAACGATAATCACCTGTAAAAAATGTACAGCGACTACAGGGAATTTGATGTAGTCGTTTAACATAATTTATTCCTGACTGAAACGTTACATAAAAATTACGCAAACTTATAATAATTAGTGATATCATACCAATCATAAAAATGGTACGAGCTAGACTTTGAAGTATTTCTTCAGGGAGAAAATTAATCATAGTTTCAACTATATAAAATAAATGCTTGGTGAAAAATTCCTAGCTAGAGGTAGTAGTATAACTAGCCAAAAACTGAAGCGATCGCTAACTATATTAGTTATAGGGTTTATAAGTTAAAAATAATGTCAAATAAGACACTCTTTTATGTTTGAAATCAGTAACTAATTAGGATTTGCTGAAAAAGTCTGATGTATGAGGGGAGCATTCAAGTAGGGGCATCGTTATATTTGCGACCTACAGTGAGGAATAATGGGAATTACAGAGGAGATAGGAGGAATAATTGTCTGCTAAAATGCTCACATTTTGAGTAATTCCTTCCTAAAAGCTGGCAATTTTTTACCACTAAAAATGCTTTAGCCTTTATCTGTAAATGCTTTTATACTTAATCAGCAAGCCATAATTAGCAATGATTATATTCTAATTAACTACTGTGCAAATATTCAGCAATAGAACATTTAACTTGCTATTGTTTGTGGAGTAATATCTGATAAAACCAAGCTATTTTCTTGCCAAAATTCTAGAAGTGGTTTGGCTACATTTAGAGGTGAAAAATGATGGAAAAAATAACGACCTTCAGGACATTCCCAAATCCGATCTTCTGGTTTTAAAAATGGTTGCCATCCTTGAATTAAATTAGGATCTATAATTTCGTCATCATTGCTACCACATACCATTAAAGGTACAGGAACTTCTCTCGGAATCATGCTTTGACGTTTTAACAATGAGTGAGGAGATGGAGATAAATCTAAATCTCTCTCCAATATGTTGACTAAATTTTGAGTAATTTTTCTATCTTGTTCGCCAAATAAACTTTTTACCATATTAGTCAACATTATTTCCCGACTACAAGGTAAAAGATGGCGATGTACATAATAATGTGCTTGCCAATCAACTGTGGGATGAACACCTACAGATAGTAAGGTTAAAGATTTTACTCTTTCTGGATATTTACGAGCATATATTAATCCTACTAATCCACTTGTACTATGACCAATAAGATGAATAGGTTTATTGATAGATTTGAGATAATCATGGAGTAAAGTTACGGCTATATCTAGAGTGCAAGGATCGTCGGGAGTTTGCAAATAATCCCATTCTGCAATTAAAACTTTTCTGGATAAGTAACGAATTAATCGCTGATTAAAAACTTGTAGACTAGGGCTAGTGCTTAACCATAATACATCTGGAATTTTAGACATTGCTCTTGATTCTCCTAAGTTATATAGTACCTTTGAGTAGATGATAATTTTTGGAGAAGGAAGTATCTGAAATTAGAAGTATATATTGAGGTTTTCTAGTGGATTTTTTTTAGTCTCAACTAGATATTTCTCAAATATTACTTTCCATTTTTTTCATCAAGCTTCCTTCTCTTATAATTTTTGCAAGTTAAAGGATTTTCTCTGAGTTAATCAACTTTATTCAAATCTGATAACTTTGCTA
This sequence comes from Dapis hubbardiae BLCC-M172, assembly GCF_050016015.1. Lineage (NCBI taxonomy): Bacteria > Bacillati > Cyanobacteriota > Cyanophyceae > Oscillatoriales > Microcoleaceae > Dapis > Dapis hubbardiae. The sequence goes on along the minus strand of NZ_JBNHEQ010000237.1, from coordinate 20,363 downwards.
ATTAAATCAGACTAAACTCCAAAATCTGTTTTGAGTTGGGCAACCCATTTTTTGATTCTTTCTTCTGTTAATTCTGCTTGATTATCTTCATCTAGAGCTAAACCTATAAACTTGCCATTTTTGACTGCTTTAGATTCAGTAAAATCATAACCATCTGTAGACCAATGCCCAACAGTGGTACCTCCTAAACTAGAAATTTTTTCCTCCAACATACCCATGGCATCCTGAAAATTATCAGCATATCCTATTTGGTCTCCTGTACCAAAATAGGCTACTTTTTTGCCCTTGAAATCGATATTATCTAGTTCTTCAAAGAAACCTTCCCAGTCACTTTGTAGTTCACCAATATTCCAGGTAGGACTGGCAATAACTAAATTTTGATAACCATCAAAATCATCAGTTTGTGCGTCAGTCATATTATGGATAGTAACTACATCGTCACCACCAAATTCTTTCTGAATAATTTCTGCAGCTTCTTCAGTTTTACCTGTTGTGCTGCCGACAAAAAGACCAATTTTTGACATTTTTCCTCCGTAGTAGTTGTTTTTTTGTCTTAGAGTTAGATATTGGTTTGAGAATTTTTCAAACTCTTGAACTAGAACTTAGTCAGGGTCTAATTCGTCACAATAACTAGACCAATCACTGTGTAGTTTATTCATGTTTTTGTTTGTATTTATTGTTTCCTCTTGATAACTATTTTCTGCTTCTAAATCTTGGAAAATATATCGGCTATCGCAATCTTGTTTGTATTGTTTGATTTTCCATGAAGCTAGTTTTTTTGAACCTGTCATTTTTCTATTTCCTATGAGTTATTTTTTAAAGAAAAAACTGTTAGCATCAAAATTTTGATGTATTTTTAAATTTGTCAGGTATTATTTGAGAATTTAAAATTGCTTATTGCTTGATTAAATAGTAGCTATAATCAAGTTAAAAGTTGTCTGTAATTTTTCGGTAAAAAATAGTTATTCTTAAATTTTGATTTTTGTCTGAAGTGATACCTAACTACTGGGATCAAAATCTATAGCGTTACACGCTAGGGAATAGGGAACAGCGGTGCGACCCCGCGTCGGCGTAAGACGCAAGGGAACGCGCACCAAGAGAGGGAACAGGGAACAGAAGACTGTAAAAGGGTTTTCCTACGGAATGCTGCGCAAACAGGATTTAAAAATGTCCTAACCTATTTGCGTAGTGCTATATTTATTGATACCCTAGGAAAATTTTGATAATTATTTGCAATAAGTTAAGAAAACAAAACTCTATATAATTTGATCTCCTGTTGATTAACTATATTGTGGAATAGCCTTCTGGGCTGTTTCCAGATTTAGGTGGAGGAACAAAAATTAAATAGGGATATAAAATAAACTTCTCTCAAATTCATCTCAGACTCCTTGTGATTCTTAGGCTAAAACTTTGTTTCTGGAGATGTCTAATCTTTTAGGTTGTTCTGCCATTTAACCCACCCTATAGTATTCTCATCAAGATAAATGAGAAAAATTTCTATTTACTATTTATATTTACTCATAAGTATAGTACGGTTGTCAAGCCCTAAAGCAAAATTATTTTAGTATAGCAATTTTTGGCTTCCCGAACCACCTGACGGGAGATTGGCTACAACCTCCCTACTATAAGCCTTCCAGAAATATAAACTGAGAGTTGGAATCTCAGAAATCAGATTCAAAAATTCCAACTCTCAAACATTTATCGGATTAAGATTATTCTCCTACACTATTCAAAGCATTTTCCACACGCTTAAAGTCAAAACCCATAGCTCGCAAAGCGTGCCAGAGATGACCTTGCAGGAAAAAGAATCCTAAGAAGAAATGAGCATTTGCCAACCAACAACGAGCAGTATGAGCGCCCAAAGGTAACTCTACACTGTCCGCAAAATAAGGAGTAATCCCCAACTTAATATCCAAAACTGGACCGTAAAACTCTACAGGATAAGCCAAAGTATTAACAGCACAGAAATAAGCCGCAACAAATCCTGCTAGAGCAATTCCACCTAGAGAATAAGAAAGAATTGCTTCACCAGAGAATATTAAGACCCGTTTTGCCCAAGGCAGGGGTTGAGTAATAATGTGCCAAACGCCACCTAAAACTAGAAGAAATCCCACATAAATGTGACCTCCAACTAAGTCTTCTAAACTATTAACAGTGGCAAAATGAGTTTGATATCCATATATTACTAATGGATCGAGAGTGGGATTTGTTACTAAATGAACTGTTTGAGTTGTCGCATCATAAAGCCCACCAAAATACATAGCTTTGGCTACTAATAATAAAGCACCAAATCCTAAGAAAAGTAGGTGATGACCTAAGATAATACCGAGTTTTTTAGGGTCATCCCATTCAAAGTGAAAGTTCTTCGCTCCACCTGTTGCATCACTTAAATTTTCTGGAGCTTTAAAGGTATGAAAAAGCGCTCCTGCACCTAATACTGCTGATGAAATTAGATGTACAACACCAATTACAAAATAGGGATAAGTATCTACAACTGCTCCACCTTTTCCGATACCTAAACCTAAAGTTGCTAGGTGAGGGAGTAAGATTAAACCCTGTTCTCCCATGGGTAAATCGGGGGAATATCGAGATATTTCAAACAGAGTAAATGCCCCTGCCCAAAAAGTAATTAGAGCTGCTTGACCTGCATGAGCAGATATGAATAAACCAGATAGTTTAGCGAAGCGAGCATTTCCAGCCCACCAATCGTATTTAACTTCTGGAGTACCATAAGTTTGCATGAAGTTTGGCCTCTTGGAATTATGGTCAATTGTTTTTTTAAGCAGTAAATACTAATTTTTATACAATAATTAGTAACTGCTTATATTTAACATAATTGTTGAAATAAATCAGAAAATCTGTATGATTAATTACTTTTTTTTGAAAACAAACTAGAAAAATAATTAATAAATTATTAATCTGATTATATTCAAGAAAATTTATAATGATTGGTCAGGAATAAAAATAGCTTAATAGCTATTATTTGTTACTAGCTTATAGGGCTGATATGCCCAAGATACAAGCTATATAGCAGTAATAATTTTGAGAAAATTATCTATTTTTAATCACCAAAAATTAGATGACAATTTAATGAAAAAATATTGCTAATAATAGCGATATTTTCTATCAAAAAAGTCAATATCTATGGCAGTTTTAGGGATAAAACTGCCTCAACATAGATTCTAATTTTCTAGAATTTTTAGTTGTGAGCTGATTCTATGGAGATTGTGATCGCTCATCTCAGCATCGATTTGATACTCAGTCCTATTCCGTATTGTGGAAATGAGTGGAATATTTTTCTTTGGTCGTTAATTGTGGTATCATACCTTTAATCAAAATACATATCTTTGGCCACTAATTTCTAGTGGTCATTTTTTTGTCTTCAGGTTTAAAAGTCCATTGCAAGTCCACAAATCAATAGTTTTCGATTTTGGAGCAAAAGATTAGAGATTAAAAAGCAGTCAGCACTCAGCACCTCAGCGGTCAGCATTAGGACTTTTTTTACGTCCTTGTCGGGGATTTTAACCCCGACAAGGGCCAACAGGTTTATAGAAACCGGGGATTTAACCCAAGGTCAAAAAGCTGATAACTGTTAACGCAGTTCCTCCGGAGGAGGCTAACTGTTAACGCAGTTCCTCCGATAGGAGGCTAACTGATAACTGAAATGACAGTTGTCATTGCTGTTGGCCTTGTAATCAAAAGTATATTACATACTTATTGCAACTAATATTCAATAATTTTCTGATTTTGTCAAGGGTATTTTGAGATGTTTTATCATTAATTTTTGCAACAAAGCCCATTCAAACCTTAAGAAATTACTAAATTTTAGGAAAAAACTTTTTTATATTGATAATAAGCATTATTAATGCAAATTTTTTTCGTAAAATCTCAAAAAAGTATTGACAAGTTTTATCATTAGGTTCATAATAATAATCACATTGCTTATGGTGTTCTTCTCTCTGGTAGGACAACGTATTATAGAAACTTTGAGTCCCTCAGTGATACTGATAATACCTCTCAGTTATACTGGAAAGCAATTAGGGACTCTTTTATTATTTTGATTATTTTGCCCCTCAACATTAGGCAAGTTTAAATTTATATATTAAGAAGGTATTGAGTGGAGGTAGCGAGTACAATAACTGTATAATCGGATTGCTGCAAATGAGCCTTCTTATTGCTACTCACTACAATTAATTTGGCGATCGTAGGAAAAAACTAGGTATAGCACTAGGCAAATATGTTAGGAAATTGGTAAAAGCTGAAAACTTTTTGCGATTGACTTTTATATGAGTGCCTTCTGCGTAGCAGTATATATTGATAGATTCTTATTCTGAATCAGACGTTGCGAAGTAGAATATAAGTAAAATACCTATAAATATATTTATATTCATCAGGAATAATTTTGATGTCAACTACTGCTACAACTCCACGGGTAAGTGTAATTATACCCGTATACAATTGCGATCGCTATATTAGTCAAGCCATAGAAAGCATTTTAGCCCAAACCTATCAATCTTATGAAATTATTGTGATTGATGATGGCTCCACAGACAATACCCGTTTGGCGCTACAACCTTATATTGAGAAGATTCGTTATGTATATCAAGAAAATCAAGGGGTTTCGGCTGCCCGGAATCATGGCATTGATTTGGCGCGGGGAGAATTAATCGCTTTTTTGGATGCGGATGATTTTTTCCTACCGGATAAACTAACTGCTCAAGTGGGAGTATTTGACGCGCAACCAAATTTAGGAATTGTTCACAGTGGGTGGCGCAGGGTGAATCAGCAGGGTGAAACTATTAAGGATGAGACACCTTGGAATTATGTGCCTAAGTTGGATTTGGAGGGGTGGTTGCGGTGGAAACCTATTGGCACAATGGGTACTTTGATGTTTCGGCGACAGTGGTTAAAACAGGTGGGGAGTTTTGAAGCAGGATTAGGTCAAGCGGAGGATGTAGACTTGGTGTTGCGTTTGGCTTTGCAGGGTTGTGAGGCTGACTGGTTGAGACAGTCTACTGTTTGTTATCGTCAACATGACCGAAATACTATGCGGGATGGAGTGTCTCAGGCGCGATCTATTAATCGGGTTTTGGATAAGTTTTTTGCCTCGGAGTCTCTACCTTTGGGGGTTAGGTTATTGGAAAAACAGGTGCGCTACAATACTTTGGTCTGGAGTTCGTGGTATTTGTACTATACAGGTTTTTATTCTGAGATGGTGGAGTATTTACAAAGGTCTTGGCAATATACTCCTTTTTTGCCTGTGGGAACGGTGATTAATTGGATTGAAAGTTTTACAGGCTTTTCTGAGAATATGGGGGATGATTTGGATGCTGATAAATTGGCGAAAACTCCTGAATGGCAACAGTTAATGGGTTGGGTGATTCGTAATAGTGGAGTTTCGTGAAATGTGGTAATTGCTAAGAGACTTTTATTGATTGGATTTTTACAATTAAGTATCAGCTATTAGCAATTAGTAAAGTACCTATTTTTTGCCACAGTTTCATATCAAATTCACTTAATTCGGTATAAAAAAAATTTTTTATCTTCAGCTATTAGTAAATCTTTCTAAATTCTCTTCTCTCCTGACTCCTGTACGGGTGATTTCGTTCCGAATGCTGTCGCAAAGGCGTTTGCGGAGCATGACCTTAGGAAATCACCCCTACCTGACTCCTAGATTAACCATCTAATTATACCGATGCTACCGGATTTGATATCACAGGTTTTTTGTTAAAAAGTAGAGCAGAGAAAAACCTCCGAAAAATATTAAAGGAACTGCTATCATTACAATTATTAAACCTAAAGGAACTCCAGAAGAAATTACATATACGAATACTGCTGTATAGGGAACTAATAAACCTATTCCAGCAAGAGTTAATTTTTTAGGAGTCCATTTAATATCTTTTTTTAGACCTTTAGTCAACATCTTTTCCTCTTTTCCTTTTAAAATTTTTCTTGTCATTAACTACTCCTTTAAGTAAAATTCACGAGATTGTTTAATTGTATCTATCTTTTATTGTAACTTTTCCATAAAACTGAAGCAAGTTCAGTATTATTTCCAGTTAAACTCCATTCCTAAATATTCTTCTAGTCTTTGATTATGAGGTTGAAAATATTCACTCAATTTCTGGCGCATCTCATCACTTATTGGTGAATAAGATCCTGGATTTAATTTTCTATATTCAGGCAGTTGATGTTCTGGTAATCCTAAAAATTTCCATACTTTTTTCATGGTCTTTACAGGTTTTTGATAAAGGTATTCTCCCTTTAAAATCAGTATTTGTTCTCTGGGAAATACTGCTAACCATTTATTGATAAATTCTACATAAATACCACGTCCTATATAGTTACCTGGTTGCTGCCAATAATTTTTTTCTCCTTGGGGTTTTTCGGGATTTTTGCTGAGTATTTCTAACTCGGAATTTATGGCTGTTTCAAAGGAGCGATATTCCCAATTTAACCTAATCCAATGATTGTATTGAGAGAAGGCTCGATCTACAGGATTTCTCAATATTACTAATAATTTTACTCCTGGAAAGACATTATATATTCGCTCGGCACTCTGATAATTTTCTAGATAGTTAGGAGTTGCTTCTCCGGTAATAAATTTTTCTGATTTAGGAATAGGAGGAAAGTGTGCGAGATACCAATTAATTCCTTTGTCAAAATCTCGATACCAAAAGTGAGTTTCTTTTTTAATTGCTGGTATTACCTGGGGATGTTGAGCAATATAATTTTCTAGTGAAGTTGTACCACTTTTTTGAGCGCCAATAATAATAAAGTTAGGACCATTCGTATTTTTTAAATCCCAATTTTTTTCAACAAAAGTAGGATGAGATTGGCGAGTTTTGTTGTAGGAAGCAGTTTGATAATTTTTGATTGCTGCATCTAAGTTTCCTGTTGCTGTGAGAATTTCTCCGAGGTTAACGTAACACCAAATATTTTCTGGGTTTTCTTGAGTGACTTTTTGAAAAAATTCCAATATTTGCTGTAGTTTTCCTTGTTTAATCAGAAAATTTAATAAATTAGAATAGAAGAAAAACCAGGGATATTCAGGTCTGATTTGAATTGCTTTTATATAAGCTTCGGCAGCTTGATTTAATCTCTGAAGTTTGAGTAATATATTCCCTAGTTTGTAGTGAGCTATAAATTTTTTGGGGTTTTTGTTAATAGTATTTTGGCAGTCAGTGAGTTCCTGGTCTAATTGATTTTTTTTGTTTTCTAGTTTGGTAAGTTTGCTGGTAATTTCTGGATGGTTTGGCTGTACCTGCAAACCTATATTATAAATGATTATCGCTGGATTAAATAGATTTTTTTGCCCTAATAAATTTCCGAGTTTTAAGTAAAATTCTGGAGCTTCTAGTTGAATTGATAATTCTTTGACGGGGGTAGGTTTCTGTTGTTGATAATTTTGAATAATCTGACAATAATAATTAATAGTTTCTTTGAGATTTGATTGAGATTGTTTTTCCAGAGTATATCCCAGTTGTTCATGGATACTTGGTAAATTTTGATTAATTTTAAAGGCATAAAGATAAGCTACTACTGCTTCATTCCATCTTTGGAGTTTAATGAATGTTTCTCCTAAACTGTAGTAAGACCAGAGAAAATCAGGATTGAGTTTAATAGCTTCATGGTAGGCGAGGATGGCTGCATCTAACTCTCCTTTTTGTTGGAAAATATTAGCTAATTTATGATGAACTACCCAAGTTTCTGGTTGTAATTCTATAGATTTTTGATAAGCGATAATTGCTTTATCTAATTTTTTTTGATTTACTAAAGCATCTCCGAGACAATGATAAGTAACAGCAGTTTGAGGATTTAGTTTAAGTGATTCTTGATAAGATAAAATTGCTTTTTCCCACTGCTGAGTATTGGCAAAAGCTTTACCTAAACTGTGATGAGACCAGGAAAATTTGGGGTTAAGTTTAATGGCTTTTTGATAACTTGATATAGCAGCTTGCCATTTTTCTTCTCGACTATAAATTTCTCCTAAATTATGATGTGCTTGGGAGAGGTTTGGGTTTAATTTAAGTGATTGTTCGTAACAGGCGATCGCTTCTTTTTTTTGGTTGTATGTTAATAGAGTTTTTGCCAATTTCAGATATTCTTGGTCTGTTGCTAATTCTGGTTTTAAAGTAAATGCTTTATATTTACAGGAAGCTGCTAATTCTGGTTTGTTTATCTGATGGTATATTTCTGCTAAAGCACGGTAAGCACTGGCAAAATTTGGTTCTAGTTTGGTGGCTGTTTGGTAGGAAGTAACAGCTTTATCCCACTGCTGTTGTTTGACATAAACACTCCCTAAATTAGCATGAGCTTCGGCAAAATCATGTTGTTTTTCTATTGCTTTTTTGTACCAAGTAATAGCTGAATCTAAAGCATCTATTTTTTCCATTATTTTCCCGATAGTATTGCTAACTGGTGCAAAATCTGGAACTAATTCTAAAGCTTGTAAACAAGTAGCATAAGCTTGATCAAAATCTCCTTTAGTTAGATAATATTCTGCTTGTTGGTTTAATTTCAATGCTGCTGTTTCTGGATTTTCCATGAACTTTACTGTTACTCCTACTCACCTTACTGATAATTATATCATTACTTTTATTCCTCTTCTTCCCTTCTAGATCTGAGCCAAGTAAATCAGATTATTTTTGTTAATTTCATTAAGTTTAGTAGTTTTTGTAAATTAACAAGAATATCTTTGTTAACTGGTTTACCAGAGAAGTTATCATCAAATTGCTCACCTATTAAGTGGTAATGTTCCAAACCACAAATATTACTAATTAGCCAATAGCACACAAGTATATATTCAGGAGCAAAAAATTCAATTATTTTAGTTCCAGGATTACAGAATAAAATGTTAGTTAATCCCGCACCATGAGGTGCTATTACTACTACGGCATTGGCTAAATATAATGCTTGTTCTTCTATTGAAAATGATTCTAATATAATGGTTTGAAAACCAAATTTTTCTAAGAGGTTAACAACTCCTTCTTCATTAACTACTCGTCGCTTTAATGCTCGACTACGACTTATATATATCCTCTCAGGATATAATGATGAACTGCTAATTTGTTGAGATAAAAATATATTTTTCAACGATTCACAAGCCCATTTTGTTGTTCTAAATCCAGAATTAACTGGAATTGATGGAACTATTAATCTATCAGTTTGGATATGAGGATAATTACAACTCTCTATAATTTTGTTTTGGGGAATCCCTAACTTTTTGATAGTTTCTTGGTGAAATCTTGTCTGAATTTTATTAACAATAAACTTATCTATACTCAATATATCTATACTGCTTTGATATAATAAAGATATCCTAGCAACCATATCAAACATCCAATGATAATAACCACCACCTCCAAATTTAACTGATAAAAATGCTACTGTTCCTTTTAACTTGTGAACGGGGGGTAATTTAGAGGAAGATATAATCAACCCACCATTACCAGAGGATATATCTTTCACTACTTTATTATCTGAAGTAATAACAACACTATTTAATTGATCTGCCCAAACTCTTGCTTCTGGTACAATTGCGATGAATTCTTCTGCTAATTCTACTAGCTTAATTTGAAAATTAGGATGAAGTTTTTTCTCTATATTTTGAGATGGTAATAAATCTATTTGATTAGGAGGGTGTATCTTAATTAGGTTTATTGTATTTATGGAATTAGAAGTAACTTCCCAATCTCCTGTTAATTTACAAAATTTCTCCAATATATCCTTTGATAATTGTTTATGCACTTTACATTTAACCGCAGCACTTAGATACTTTTGTTGTTCTAAAAGTTCGGCTATTTTAAAGTAGGTATCCCTATGATCAGCTTTAATTTGTAAAGCTCCAATTAAACAAGCGATCGCCTCCTCTAAAAGACCTTGTTTTTGTAAAGCTTCTCCAAGTTTTATGTAAAATAAATGGTTATTAGGATTTAATTCTATAGCGCGATTATAAAAAATAGTAGCTTGCTGATATTGTTGTTTTTGTGTCAGTGCTTCCCCTAAGTTGAAGTGTAATCTAGGATTGTTTGGCCTGATTTTTATTCCTTGTCTGTAAACTGTTATTGCTCTATCTAACTCCCCTTTTTGAATTACAGTATTTCCAAGTTTGTTGTATGCTGCTGATAATTCTTTGTCTAATTTTATTGCTTGGTTGTAACAAGCGATCGCCTCTTCTAATTTGCCTAATTCTAATAACTTATTTCCTAGATTTAACGATTCTTTTGCTGTAGCTAATGTTGGCTCCAAAATAAGAGCTTGATATCTGTATTCTGTTACTAAATGCTCTTTTCCTAAACACTGGCATATTTTAGCCAAGTTTCGATAAAAACCTGCAAAATTAGGTTTAATGCTAATAGCTTTTTCATAATATTTGATGGCTTGTTCCCATTGCTTTTGTCTAGCACTTATGCTACCTAGATTTGCATAAGATTCTGCTAAATTATGATTTTCTTCAATAGCTTTTAGATAGCAGTTCTTAGCTGATTCCAACTTACCCATTTTTTGCATAATATTACCTAGAGTATTATGAATTTCTCCACAGTTGGGTAATATTTCTAGAGCTTTTAAACAAGTAGCATAAGCTGCATCTAACTTTCCTTGAGATAAATATATTTCTGCTGTTTTGGATAAATTAAATGCAGCATTTTCTTGATTGAAAACCTCAGACATATTTTTCCTGACTCTTAATTTAATTTGCTTGACTGGAAGGAAAAAGGAAGATACTTTTTGTTTAATTCTCTACTAAAGCTGACTGTTGAATAGACTTCAATAAAGAATAAATTTTACCTCCTATTAATTACCTTCTGACTTATTTGAAAAAAGCGGTCAGCACTCAGCAATCAGTCAAATTATTTTTTTACGTTTTAGAAGATTAAACAATTCTTTATAGAAGTAGGGGATTTTAACCCAGAGCGTCTCAAGGTTGACCGCTGAATGCTAAAAGCTGATAGCTAGTTAAGATTACCAATTAAACTTAATACCAAGATATTCCTCTAATCTATGATTATAGGGTTGAAAATATTCACTCAATCTTTGACGATAAGACTGATTAATTGGGTGATAAGAACCAGCATTAAACTTTCTATATTTTTGCAGTTGATGTTCTGGTAAACCCAAGAAATCAAAAACTTGCTTCATAGTAGTAGTAGGTTTTTCATAAAGGTCTTCTCCTTTCAAAATTATAAATTGTTCTCTAGGGAATATTTCCATCCATTTCTTGATAAATTCTAAATAAACACCTCTACCTATATAATTTCCAGGTTGTTGCCGCCAATAATTCTGATTGCCTTGAGGTTTATCTGGATCTTTTAAAAGCATTTCCAATTCTGAATCTATAGCTTTTTCAAAAGAGCGTTCTTCTCTTTTTATTCTCACCCAATGATAATATTGAGAAACTGCTCTATCTATAGGATTTCTAAGAATTATCAATAATTTTACATCAGGAAATACATTATATATTCGTTTTGCAGAATCATAATATTCCAGATAATTAGGAGTAGCTTCACCAGTAATAAAATTTTGTGACTTGGGAATAGGAGGAAAATGTGCAAGATACCAATTAATTCCTTTACTAAAATCTCTATACCAAAAATGGGTTTCTTTCTTAATAGCTGGTAAAACTTGGGGATGTTGACTAATGTAATTTGCTAAAGAAGTCGTACCACTCTTTTGAGCACCAATAATAATAAAGTTAGGTCTCCTAGTATTTTGAGAATTCCAGTTTTGTTCAACAAATGTTGGATAAGATTGACGAATTTTATTATAACAAGCAGTTTGATAGCAGGTAATTGCTACTTCAATATTTCCTATTTCTGTAAAAATTTCTCCTAGATTAAGATGGCATAAAAAACTATTTGGCTCCTTCTTAATAGCATCCTGATATATATTTAATACCTCCTCAAGCAGATTTTTAAGTAGGTATTTCCATAATAAATTATTGTTTATCCAAGGATGATTTGGTTTCAGTTTAACTGCTTCTAAGTAAGCATTAATAGCTTCTTCTTTCTGATTATTTTGCGATAAAGCATTAGCTAAGTTGTAAAATCCATTAGAAAAATTTGGATTAATAATAGTTACTTTGCGGTAAGCATAAATTGCTTTATCCCATTCTTGTTTTTTAATATATATATTACCTAAGCTGTAGTAACCCCAAAAGAAATTTGGGTTGATTTCTATAGCTTTTTCGTAACATATTATCCCTTTCTCTACCTCACCTTTCTTTTGCCAAGCATCTCCTAATTTTTTGTGAAATAAATGATTATCTGGTTTCAATTCTATAGCACGACTATAAGCTGATATTGCTAAATCATATTCTTTTTTTTCTTGCCAAACTTCTCCTAATAAGTAGTAACATCTAGGATTTTTAGGAGTTAGTTTTATTCCCTGATTTAAAACATCTAACGCTGACTCTATTTCACCCTTTTGAGTCAGCACTTCTCCTAACTTTTGATATGAATCTGATAAATTTGGTTGTAGCTTAATGGCATGACGATAACAGTTAATTGCTGCTTCAATCTGACCTAATTCTAATAATTTATTTCCTAAATTAAAGTGTTCTTGAGCTGTAGCTGATTCTGGTTCTAAAATCAGTGCTTGATAAGTACATTCTGTGGCTAATTCTTCTTTGTCAATGCACTGCCAGACTTTGGCTAAATTCCGATAAACTCCTGCTAAATCTGGTTTAATATAGAGAGCTTTTTGATAATAAAAAATTGCTTTTTCCCAGTTCTGTTGTTTAGCATACATACTACCAAGGTTAGCATGAGCCTCAGCAAAATCTGGTAGTATTTTTATAGCTTTATTGTAGTAATTTATTGCTGCTTCTAAATCACCTTTGGCTTGCAAAATATCCCCTATAGTTTTACAAGCTGGTGCAAATTCTGGTTGGCTATTTAATGCTTTTAAACAAGCTGCATAAGCTTCATCTAATTTTCCTTGGGCTAAACTAGCTTCTGCTAGTTGATTAAAATTAATAGCTACTGTTTCTATTTTTTGATTATTAGACATATTATTTCAGTTATCAGTTATCAGTTATCAGTTATCAGTAGCTCCTGAAATAGGAAGGCTTGAAATACTGAATTTTCTTTTTTTATCCCCTTGTAGTAGCGATAATTGATCCGCAGCTAAGGGGGGGTTAATACCATTTATGAAAAACTTTTCTACATTTTGTTGAGTAGGGTAGTGTAGAGACATTGCATGCAACGTCTGTACGGGAGAAGTAAAAATAAGAATAATTAACATTAACTTGACTCAAATTAGCACAAAAGTGATGATGTTTGTTTTAATTAGTTAATAACTGAAGTATTACGCAAGTATGGCGTTAATGCATGGGAATTGGTATATAGCGCTACTTGAATCGGGAATAGGGAACAGGGAACAGGGAACAGCAGACTATCAAACTGTTTCAGGGTTTAGAAATGTCCTAACCTTTGCTTCGACTGCTATAAAACCTAATTTTCTAGTCATGTTTGATTTTTTCCAATAAGAAAGTTTATATCTTATCCAATAAAATTTTCAACATTTGCGGAGCAAGAAGTGAGAGAAGATTAAACAAATATTATTTATTATATTTATTATTAAGATACTGCTACATTGATTTTTTTAGTAGTTAGATAAATAATATTCAAGAATTTTTTCTAATTTCTCTCTACATCTGACTTCAAAACCCTCTCTCACTATCAATTTTAATATTAGTTCTTGGTAAAGCATAGATAATAAATTAGTCAGTAAATTGATTTTCTTATTTCATATTCTAACTCCTGTTTATTTCTACATTTTTCTGCTGCTTCGTGGTCACCTAGCTGCTCAAAAATATAGGCTATTTTGTGGTAAGCTTTATCATATTCTGGTTTAATTTGTATTGCTTGTCTGAAACATTCGATAGCATCAGACCATTTTTTTTGTTGAATATACAATTGTCCTAATGATGCGTATAACCAACAGGATTTAGAATTAATTTCTATAGCTTTTTGATAACTAATAACAGACTCATCTAATTTTCCTATATTTTGTAAAGCATTTCCTAATCTGAAATGAAATAAATAGTTATCTGCTTTTAACTCTATCGCTTGATGATAGGCTTTAATTGCTGGATGCCATTTTTTTTGTTTACTTAGTGCTTCCCCCAATTTGTAGTGAAATCTTGCTAAATTAGGATTTACTTTGATACCTCTACGGTAGATAATAACTGCTTTATTTATTTCCTCTTGCTTGACAAATATTTCTCCGATTTTACAGTAAGCATCCCAAATATTAGGATGATTTTTAATTAGTTTACGATAATAAGTAAGTGCTAGATTTAAATTTCCTTTTTCATACAAAATATCTGCTAAATGTTTCTGAGACCAAGGAAATTTTGGATTAAGTTCTATAGCACGTTCAAATGCCTCTACCGCATCATTTAATTTACCTATTTCTCGGAAAATTTTTCCTAGTTTATGGGAAATTAACCAATTTTCAGGTAAGAGTTCAATTAAACTTTGATAACAATTGATAGCCTCCTTTAATTTCCCATGACCAACTAAAACTTCTGCTAATTTAGAGTAGGCTTCCGATAAACTAGGATTTAATTCTATAGCCTCACGATAATAAGCTATCGCCTCTTCCATTTTACCTTCATCAAACAGAATATTTCCTTGATTTACCTTTTGTAAAGCTGTTTTTTCTGATTCTATTTTTTGTGCTTGAAACCAATATTTTTTTGCCAAACTTAAATCTCCTAACTGTTGGCAAACCCGAGATAAATTACGATAAACACCAGCCAAATCAGGTTTTAATTCAATAGCTTTTTCATAACAAGCTATAGCTGGCTTCCACTCTTTTTGTTTAGCATATAAACTCCCAATATTTGTGTAAACCTCTGCCCAATTTGGTTGTTGTATAATTGCTTGTGCATACCAATTTATTGCTTCATCTAACTTTCCCATAGCCTGCAATATATTTCCCATACTTTTGCAAGCTAAAGGATAGAAAGGTAATATTTCTAGAGCTTTTTCACAAGCAAAAAAAGCATCTTCTAATTTTTCTGCTTCTAAATAAGACTCTGCTTCTTGACATAAACTAAAAGCTGACATTTCTGGAGTTAAATTTGAATACATATAGCAATCCTATTTGAATTGTGTAACAAAAATATAGTCTTTTTAGGGAATGGGGAATAGTTTAGTATGTTTTTATCTACTTTTGCATTTTATACAAATCATTTCATACTGCTATATTTATTTTTTAAAAGTAAGGAAAAAGGAGAAAGTAAGAATAATTGCTAAATGTTGTTGGCACAGCATTGACCTCGGAAAAACTCACTTATAAATTACTTCTAACTTCTGAATTATAATACCATTTCTCTGTAACAATGCCCTGAATAATTCTTACCCAAACCTGAATTTTACCAATAGCTGTTATCTGTTATTAAGCGCAACTTCATGGATAAATGGTATAAATTTTAAATTCTCAATTCTCAATTCTGAATTCTGATTACTCCCAATTAAATTTCATTCCTAAATATTCTTCTAGTCTGTAATTATGAAATCGGAAATAATTACTTAAACTCCTACGCATTAATGGGTCTATTTGTGAATAATTTCCAGGATTATAATTCTTATACTCTAATAGTTCATATTCTGGCAAATCTAAAAAATTTAAAACTTGCTGCAAAACTGCGTTTGGATTTGTATAAAAGTCTTCACTTTTCAAAATTAGGAATTGTTCCCTTGAGAATAAACTCATCCATTCCTGTAAAAATTCAACATATACTCCCTTTGCTAAATAATTCTGTTCTCCCATCCAATAATTAACATTTTCTGGAGCCTTGATTAGCTTATCTAAATCTGATTCAATTGCCTCTTCTAAAGATCGGTTTTCCCAGGTAAATCTTCTCCAGGTATAATATTGGGATATGGCTCTATCTACAGGATTTCTCAAAAGTATAATCAGCTTAATTTTTGGAAAAAATTGATAAATTCTCCTAGCAGCATCAGGATGATTAAAATAACTAGGACTAGCTTCCCCAGTCAATAAATTTTTTCCCTCTGGAATTACTGGAAAATGAGCTAAATACCAATTAATTGACTGATTAAATTTCCAAGACCAAAAATCCATTTCCTTTTTAAGAGGAGATATAATTTGTGGGTGTTGAGTCAGATAACCATAAAGGGAAGTAGTACCTCCTTTTTGCACTCCAATAATTATAAAATTAGGTCTTTGCGCTGCTTCTAAATTCGAGGGTTGAGACACCAAGTCAGGGTAAAATTTCTTAGTTTGCTGATAACAAGCAGTTTGATAATAAGGTATAGCTTCCTCAATTTTACCCAAACGAGTTAGAGCTTCTCCTATATTCAAGTAAGAAGAAAAAGAGTCGGGATGAGCTTTCTGAAATATCTGGAAAAAAGTTAGTATTTCTGTTAGTTTATATTCCTTCGTAAAAGCTTCCCATATATTGTAATAAAACCACCAATGAACATCCGGTTTAATCTCAATACCTTGACGGTAAGCTCTAACTGCTTCCTCCCATTTGTGTTGTCTAGTTAGGGCAATACCTAAATTGTAGTAAGACCTACTATTTGGGTTTAATTCTATTTCTTTTCTGATTTCTAAAGTTTCTCTTTCTAACTGATTTTTTTTCTCTAATACTTGCTGTAGTTTTTCAGAAATCTCTAGGTCATCATGATTAGACTCTAGAGCTATTTTATAAAAAATAATTGCTCCGTTAATTTTATTAGCTTGAGCTAAACCATCTGCTACTTGTACAGATAAATTAGGATTCTTTTGTAAAAGTTGCAGTGATTTATTGTCAAGATAATATTCATTCAGGTGTTGAATAACTTGGCGGTAGTCCTTAATTTCTACATCTAAATTTGACTGATATTTTTCTTCTATAGCATCTCCTAATTTGCTATAAATTCCTGGTATATCTGGCTGCAATTTTGTTACATAAAGATAGTTATATATAGCTTCATCCCATTTTTGTAATTCTATTAAGGCATTGCCTAAATTGTAGTAAGACCAAGGAAAATTAGGATCTATTTTAATTGCATTTTTATAACCATTAATCGCCTCTTCCCACTTTTGTAATTTGCTTAAAGCATTTCCTAAATTATAATAAGACCAATAAAAATTCTGATTTAATTCAATAGCGCGGTAGTAATTATTGATAGCATTATCCCAATTTTCTTGTTCATATAAAGCTTGCGCTAAGTGATAGTAATACCAAGAAAAATTGGGTTTTAGCACAATAGCTTGCTGGTAATTTTCAATTGCTAAATCCCATCTTTTCTCTTGAGCATATATGCTGGCAAGGTTGGCATATTCTTCAGGGGTATTCAAATTAAAATTATTTCTTGATGACATTTTTTATGTGAGATTTATCAATATCTATTGATAACAGTATATTTTTTGATTAGGATAAGAAATTTAAGTTGAAAGGGAATAGGAAATAGAGAACAGAAGGATGTTTTATACTATCGATCAAAAATAATGCTATATTTTACAGCGCTGTAGGTGTGTATCTAATACTAAGTTTTATTGGCAGGAAATACCCCCTCTTTCAGACTCATTTCTGACTACTCTTGAGTCCTGAATTCTTACTCCTAACTCCTCACTCCCAACCTTGTGATGAGGAGATAGAGAGATGGCAATTAAATATAGCATTACTTTATTATTAAGAAATAGTATTATAGCGTTTCCCAAGAAGCGTGAAGTACAGTTATCTTTTTATCTTTTCATTATTCCCTATTCCCTATTCCCTATTCCCTATTCCCTATTCCCTGTTCCCTATTCCCTGTTCGCTGTTCCCTCAAAGCTAGAATTTTGTACCTCACCATTATGAGAACTGCTATATACTAAATCCGGTTTAGAAAGAACCAATATTTATCAAGGTAAAGCAGAAGGGAGATGACAGATAACAGATGGCAGATGACTTAGAGAGGAATTTAGAAAACCGACTTTTGATAACCGAATTTGGTATTATTTATAATTATTCAAATGGACATGATATTTTTTGTAAAATTCTCCGAGCAAATTGCTCATTTCATTACTGTTATGATTTTTTTTCTTAAAAATAAATAATTATATATTTATTATGTACAATTATCAGACAAATTAATCTTTTTTTTATCAGCACTAAAACTCATAGCTAAATTTGTTCATTCTTAATTTACAACCCCGCCCTTAAGAGCGAGGTCTTTAAAAAAATCGAAAAATTTAACTTCATATTGCCAAAAATTTGCTGGAGTCCGACATAATAGTTAATAACACAACATATTCTAATTCTAAGAATTCAATGGGCATCTCTATAGAAGTTGACAATACAAACTTTGCTACCGAAGTCTTAAAAAATTCCCACAAAAAACCAGTTTTAGTAGACTTCTACGCTACTTGGTGCGGTCCATGTAAAATGCTAAAACCAATCTTAGAAAAATTGGTTCAAGAATATGACTTTATCCTAGCCAAAGTTGATGTCGATCAGAGTCCAGACTTAGCTCAAAGTTATGGTATAGAAGGAGTACCAGATGTAAGAGTCGTAACTCAAGGAGAAGTTAAACCAGGTTTTGTGGGAGTTCTCTCAGAACCAAAACTAAGAAATTTTCTAGGGGAACTTAATCTTCACTCAGAACTAGAAATAGATATAGAAGAACTACAAAATCTAACAAAATCTGGTCAATTTGAACAAGCAAAAAATATTTTAGATCGGCTCTTTCACAAATATCCTAATAATGTTACTATCATCATAGAAGCTGCCAAGTTTCTAGTAAAATTAAATCAGTTAAAAGATGCAGAAAAGCTGATTGAAACTATTGGGGAGAATAACCGGGAATTTTATCCCCAAGTACAGACAGTAAAAGCATTAATTCACTTTAAACAGGAATCAGAAAATCCTGGTGAGAGTGAAATAGATCAAACTTATGCAAAAGCCTGTAATCTTACATTATCAGATCACTATGAACAAGCCCTGGAATTATTTTTAGATATAGTTAAAGGGAATCGTAAATATAAAGATGACGGCGCACGCAAAGCAATATTAGCAATATTTAACATCTTGGGAGATGACCATCCTATAAGTAAGGAATATCGTAAGCAGTTATTACTAAGTCTGTACTAAACTAATTTCCCATCTTAAATCCCTACTGGCAGAACTAAACCTTCTCTGGCCATGACTGCCAGAGGAAAAGCTACTTTGACCTTTTCCGCCATCCGATCCAGAAAATCATCACTATGAGTTGGTTCATGGTGAAAAATTACCACTCGCTTCACCCCAGCAGTTTCAGCAACCTTAATTGCTTCCTGCCAAGTCGAATGTCCCCAACCAACCTTGGGCGACTGGGGATTATGATACTCATCATCAGTGTACATAGCATCATAGATTAGTACATCAGCATCCCGTGCCAAATTCACTACACTTTCATCCAAACCATCAGGAAAATGCTCCGTATCAGAACAATAAACCACACTCCTTCCATTCCATGTCACCCTATATCCCATTGCCGTATTAGGATGATTTAGGGAACCAGTCTCAATCTCTATACCATGAAGCATCATTTTTTGCCCATGCTGGAGTTCATAAAATCGCAAGTCTGCCTGCATACCTGTGAGTGGCACAGGAGAGTTATAATGTAATACCCTATCTATAAAATGCTGTTTCATTGACTCCCCTTCTGGAGGAATTGCCCCATAGATATGAAAACAATTTCCTGGAGTAAAAGCAGGAGCGAACAATGGGAAACCTTGAATATGGTCCCAATGATAATGAGTAAAAAATATATAAGCTTCTACTGGGGTTTCCTGCATTAATTCTTTTCCTAGTTCTCGCATCCCAGTACCTCCATCAAATATCAAACGCTTACCAGCTATTTGCATTTCTATGCAGGAAGTATTTCCACCATATCTAACAGTATCTTTTCCTGGAGTCGGAACACTACCTCGTACTCCCCAGAACTTAACTACAAAGTCCTCTAGATTTTCAGATAAGTTAGGAGAATTAATATTATCTTGGGTTACCACTACAGAAGAAAGTTTAGTTTCCATATAAATTTTCTTACCGAAAAATAAAGGTATAAAGCCTCTCCTTTTAAGGAGAAAAAACGGTCGTTAACGGAGCATGACCTAGGATGGGATGGTGTTTCGGCGCTTGAGCCGACATGAAAAGCGTTAGCGTTAGCGCAGTTCCTCTGCAAGAGGCAGTTCCTCTGCAAGAGGCAGTTCCTCTGCAAGAGGCAGTTCCTCTGCAAGAGGCAGCTCCTCTGCAAGAGCGGGAAACCTAGCCATATCCAATCGACTAAGAGAAAAGAAATAATATTTTCTTAATTCAATTCCCTTACGGTTTTAACCAGAGGTAATTATCAATTATCAATTATCAATTATCAATTATC
>NZ_JBNHEQ010000236.1:0-16035 GCF_050016015.1 Dapis hubbardiae BLCC-M172 | reverse complement strand
AACTGAAGTAACTGTAGGGGTTTGGTCTCCAAACCCTAATACCTTGATGGTCAACAAAAACCAGAATGAATTTTAACGAAGTCATATGAGGTCTCATTTATCCAAATTAGTCATAGCAAGAATTCAACTTCTGACTTCTAACTTCAAGATGGCGATCGCTAGATTCAGTTACCAGCTTTTCTCTGAAAGTAGAATAAAATATATCGAGCGTTCGATATAAGTTACTCACCATCCAAAAGATTAGTCACAACAAGAATTTTAACTTCTAACTTCTGACTTCTAACTTCTGACTTCAAGATAGCGATCGCTCTCTATTCAAATTAAATTGTTTGTAAATTCTGTAGCTGTGGCAGAGGTTTTCCCATTTCCTCATAAGCATAAACTAAATCTGCCAAAACTTGCTTCGCATTTTCCAGAGCTTCTTCATAAGATTCACCATAAGTTTGAGCGCACTTCCCCCATTCAGGTAAACTAGCAATATCAGTTTTATCCTCTTCAGACCATTGAATTAAAATACTATATTTCATTAGACATCTCCTTCCTCTAACCTAGCAAGTTCCTCTAACACTGCCATGACATCTTTCTCCTGATAAAGCTTGCCATCACTTCCATCCTTACCAGAAAAAATTACCGAAATATTGTGGTTTAAAGCCTCCCCTTTTAAGGGGATAATAAATAAAAATTTTCCTGTTCGTCAATCCTCTTCTTTTTAAGGAGAGGTAATTCGCGCATTCTTAATTCTTAATTCTAAATTCTTGAAAGGTTTAGCCAGAAGTGGGTGAAACAAATAGGAATGACTACCTTTCCCAGGTTTAGTTAAGAGTTAAAATCCTGCTTTTTGCAAGATTTGTTTTAATTCTCTAACTTTTTTGGGCATTTTTCCAGATAAAAATATTTCTAGAGTTCAATTGTAATATAAACAAAATATAAACAATCAGGGTAAGGCACCATCAGATTATCTATAAAAAAAGGTGCGTGACGGCAAAATTTGTTGAGTTTCCCCCTAAATCAAAAAGAGGATGCCGTCACACACCCTACTATTTCTATTTACCGAAAAATCAAGTTTTAAACCCTTCTATTTCAAGATAAAAAAGAAAAAAATTTCCCTTTTAAACAATCCTCTGCTTGAAAAGAAGAGGTAATTATTAATTATTAATTATTAATTATTAATTGTTAATTATTAATTATTTTATCTATAAAAAAAGGTGCGTGACGGCAAAATTTGTTGAGTTTCCCCCTAAATCAAAAAGAGGATGCCGTCACACACCCTACTATTTCTATTTACCGAAAAATCAAGTTTTAAACCCTTCTATTTCAAGATAAAAAAGAAAAAAATTTCCCTTTTAAACAATCCTCTGCTTGAAAAGAAGAGGTAATTATTAATTATTAATTATTAATTGTTAATTATTAATTATTGAACTGCCAACCGATCTTCCTTTACCAAAAAAGGCTCCAAAAAAAACACAGGTCACTCTCTAGAAGAATTAGACTTTGCCAATATTCCTTCACTATTCTGATAAACAGTCGTACCATTTCGTAACGCTTCAATTATATCTCGCAACGCGTGATAACCATCCACCCCTACATCCAAAGTCAACAATAACGGACAACCATCACCACTTAACTCAGTTTTTGCACAAATAACCTCTTGGTTTGGAGTTTTGGGGTCATCGCGATATTCCAGAGCAACTAAACCATCTTCCCGAAAATTATTTAACCGCCCTGCTACTCTTTCGCATCGTTCAAGTGGTTTCCAGTTTCCATCCATACCTCTCAGCATACCTAACCAGGGTTGTCTATTTTTACCATTGTCATACATGACCGTCCAAACTTGTCCATTTATATTAGTATCTTCTCTTAATTCGCAATAAAACTGATCGGTTTTTTTCACTAACAAAGGTGACCAACTTTGAACAATTTCAATACCTAAGGTGCCCACATCCATTAATAATGAAATTATAGGAATTGTCAGACCTACTACTCCTCCTATTGCTGCAATTCTCATATCTCGTCTCAAACTCACGATTTTCTCCTATCTATATATATAGTCGCTATAAATATTTTTTTAGGATGTTGAAATATAAACTCCATAAACTCCTAAGATTTTATCCAATTTTGTCTGAACAGTTTACGGAAAGGTTGAATTATTAAAATACAATTAAGGAAAGAGTTTTGTTAATTGGGTTTGCTGAAACATGGTATGAAATTCCTAAATAGCGGTGTAAGTCAGACCTATTATTTTCCTTCTTTAAGGCGCGGAAAAAGCTCCTTTCTAGCTCCTGACTCCTGTAGGGGCGAATGGCCATTCGCCCCTACCATTCCTGTAAAATCATACTTTTATTCAGCAATGCCGTTAATTTAATTATTGAAGCAAAATATAATTAGGGGGGTTTTGTCTGGTGAAGTGATAATTATGGGATTGGATAAGCCAATATAGAACCCCTAAAGGGATCTATTTAAAAACAGAGGAGGGAGATGGGGAGATGGGGAGATGGAGAGATGGGGAGTATTAGATATCTCCAACTCATCCAATCATCAAATCAATTTTTACCCATAAATTATCAATTACTTCTCCCTATTCCCTATTTTTTGAGATACCAAATGGCTTCTATATAAGAGCACACCTTCCCCACTATATACAGAATAGCACAAATAAATATTAAAAACCTTTTGCTGAAAATTTTTTCGGCTATTTTGAGGATATAGAGAATTTCATCTCAGTCAGGTATATCAGGTATAACATTCGTGGGCAAGATGCCTGCACTGAAGATTATGAAATAAGGCATCAAGCCTTCTAATTTCGCCGGAGGTACTGATAACTGATAACTGATAACTGAATTTCCTAACCTCCAGTCAGAGAATTTTTAATTAACTCAATTCCACCTTTGACAACTTCATAACCAAAAACCACAATTAGACCACTTAAAGTCGCCCCCATTACACAAAGCACCAACCCACCCAAACTAATAACACCATCATCATCCAACAAACCAAAACCAGTAACAAAAATCCCGATCGCTGGTAAAGTATTAGTACCCGGAATAGGAATCATCATCGAAATAGCCATCAGAGCGATCGCGCAACCAATAATAATTCTACCTACAAAACTCGTACAAATATAACTCAAGCGAGGACGAGATATCACCTCAATTTTCTGTAACCAAGGAATACCTTTTTTCAAAACACCTTGTACTTTCTCAAGAGAAATTGAATTATTTAACCAACTCTTAGGCAACCACGGAGTTTTAGAACCAATTATTAGTTGAACTGCCAATAAAAGTAATAAAATACCAAAAGGAATAGAGTAACCAGGAGCAGGAACAGGCAAAGCAGAAGGCAGAGACAAAATCACGAATAAAAAGCCAAAAATTCTTTCTCCAGCCAAATCAATAATATCTCCCAAAGTAACTTTAGAAGCACATTCTTCATCAAAAAAATATCGTTGTAATTCTATAGATAATTTAGCCATAGATTTATCTTAAATAATATAAATTTTAATAAGTAGGGGCTTGGTGACCAAGCCCCTACAGCATAAATTACTGTTTAAAACTAAACTAAAATAAAGCCAAAAATTTTCCTGGTAATAGGAATTAATATCTAACTAGCTATCAGCTTTGCCTGACAAAATACTCTTTAATTAATTGATAATGGATAATGAATAATTACCTCTGGTTAAAACTGTACTTGATTGAAGATAACGAAATCTCCTACCACTTTTTTTCTCCTTAAAAGGAGAGGTTTTCAACCGAATTGATTAATTATAAATTATAAATTATCTATTGGTAAAAATTCAAAGTTAACAGTCTCCCACTATACCTGATTGAAAAATTAGTAGTAACTGTTAATGGGGATTAAAACCCCCATTAAACACCTTGAGAAGCTGTTAACGTTTAGCTGCGCGAAATGTTTGCGCTAGCATTCCGAAGGAAAAAGCGTTAGCGAAGCTCCTCTGTAAGAGGCAGTTCCTCCGTAGGAGGCTAGCTAATAGCTAACTTCTACTTCTTAATTAGGTACCAACAGTCCAGGAATTCATGTACTCAACTTGTTCAGGAGTCAAAGTATCAATACCAATACCCATTGCCTGTAATTTCAAACGAGCAATTTCCTTATCAACTTCCACAGGAATAGAGTGTAAACCATTCTCTAATTTACCCTTATTCTTAACCAAATATTCGCAAGCTAATGCTTGGTTAGCAAAACTCATATCCATAACTGCACTAGGATGACCTTCAGCAGCAGCCAAGTTAACTAACCGTCCTTCACCCAATACAATTACAGACTTACCATTTTTGAGTTTATACTGTTGAGTGAAAGGTCTAACTGTCTTCACTTCATCAGCTTTTTCACCCAAAGTCTTCAGGTCAATTTCAATATCAAAGTGACCGGAGTTACAAACGATCGCTCCATCCTTCATCACATCGAAATGTTCCCCACGAAGAACGTGCTTATTACCAGTAACAGTAATAAATAAATCGCCTATAGGAGCAGCTTCCGCCATTGGCATTACACGGAAACCATCCATGATAGCTTCAATAGCGCGAACTGGATCGATTTCAGTTACAACTACATTTGCACCTAAACCTCTAGCGCGTAGAGCTGCACCTTTACCGCACCATCCGTAACCTACAACAACAGTAGTTTTACCTGCTAATAAAACATTAGTAGCACGGATGATACCATCTAAAGTAGATTGACCAGTACCGTAGCGGTTATCAAAGAAATGTTTGGTGTCTGCATCATTAACATTCATCGCAGGGAAAGTCAACACCCCATCATTAAACATTGCTCGGAGACGAACAATACCTGTAGTAGTTTCCTCAGTGGTACCAATGAGTTCAGGAAGTTGATCTTGTCTATTTTTTACTAGAGTTGCGACAACATCACTACCATCATCAATAATAATATTAGGTCTATGGTCTAAAGCAGTTTCAACGTGGCGCAGATAAGTTTCTTCATCCTCTCCTTTTATGGCAAACACAGAAATACCATAATCAACTACTAGACTAGCAGCTACATCGTCTTGAGTAGATAGAGGGTTACTAGCAATTAAGACAGCATCAGCACCAGCATTTTTGAGAGCGATCGCTAAATGAGCAGTTTCGGTTGTAACGTGACAGCAAGCTGCTAATTTAATTCCGCTTAATGGCTTTTCTTTGGCGAACCGTTCTTGAATTTGGCGTAAAACAGGCATTTCTCTACCTGCCCACTCAATTCTTTGCTTTCCTAGAGGGGCCAGGGATTGGTCTTTAACTTCGTGTTTAATTTGGACTGGTGTTGCAACCATTTAGTTATTTCCTTAATATATCATAATCTTTAGTTAGTTTAACCAATTTTGCATAACTCGATCAAGAGTGTTAATACGACAAAATTTATTTTGACATTCATACCAATATATGTTATGTCAATTTGATAAAATCATGTAAGCTTTGTTGATGAAGAATCGGTAGTATAGTTACGCGATAACTGGTGTTCAACAATTAATAATTACCTCCTCTTGAAGATAAGAGGATTGGTTAAAAGGGAAATTTTTTTCTTTTCAAGGGGAGATTGGATATGGCGTTTTGCTCTGCAACATATAAAGCGGAGCGGCTCTGTTAAGAGCAGGAAAACTCCCCATCCCACTCAGGGGGAAACTTTCCTTACGGAATGCTATCGCAAACGTTTTTTATGTCGGCGAAAGCCGTTTTGCTCCGCAACATGAAAAACGCGGGTTGTGCGGAACGCTAAACGACCGCTTTTTCTCCTTTAAAGCCTCTCCTTTAAAGCTTTATTTTTCGGTAACATTTGACTTACAATCACACTTACATCAGGAAATACTAAAGGAGAAATACTCTCTGTTTCGGAAAAAATAATCTCGTTTTGATAACCCGCTTCAGAAGGTTCGCGAAAAACGTGCAACTGGCGGTCTACAACATCTAAAATACAATAATCTGCTATTCCCGATCTAGAATAAGCTTTTGCTTTTTTATCCCTATCAATTCTGAAAGTTGTATCTGCAACCTCAATTATTAAATAAACTTCTGAAGCTATTGGATGATGGTCTAAATAACGTTCTAGAGGTGGCATGACAAGAGCAATATCTGGTTCAGGTTCAGAATAATTATTTAATCGAATAGGGTCTTGTGTCCAGACTAAAACTTTCTCTGCCAAAAGATTTTCTAGTAATTTCTGTATTTGCTTTCCAGCTATAACATGAGCAATGCCTTTTGCTGCCATTCTAATTACTTGCCCTTCCATTAATTATACTCGTTCCTCTGGAGCTAATATTCCTGCTTCAGCCATCAGATAGTATTCATCAACTGTCCATAGGCGAAATGTTAAAGGAGTCTCTGTTTTCGGCATAGCTTTAATAAATTTATAGCGCTTTTCAAGTAAACAAACCACACAGTCCATTATGAATTCTACGGTTCTTGACGGTCTGGTTTGAGGCACAGTTAGGGCAAGATAATGATGTTATTAACATCATATCAACACACTATTTTTGGATATTTGCCTGATATCATGTCCGGTAGCATCGGTATTGTATAGGCAAGGTAAGGAAGAAGGAAGAAGGCTTGAGTTATCTAGGAGAGAAGGAAGAAAAAAGGAAAAACCTTAAATTAGGTAAATATTTACTCAACTTTTACACGCTCCGATACCAGCGGACATGATATTATTTTATATTACCGAATTATTAATTATTAATAATTAAATAATTATGGTTTAAAGCCTCCCCTTGGATAGGGGAAAAAGCGGTCGTTTGCGAAGCATTCCGTAGGATGGGATGGCTAACGCCATCCCTCGACCAAGAGAAAAGTGCTCTTGAATTTCCTTATGTTCAATTCCCGTGCGGTTTTAACCAGAGGTAATTATCAATTATCAATTATCAATTATCAATTAATGAACTGATTTGGTATAATTGCTCTGCTTTTGATTGCAACAGAGAATAAAAAAGGGCTAATCAAGCCCCTAGTATCACCATTTTCTAGTTTTTAGTACAAAGTATTGTTTTAAACAACTCTAGAAACAAAACTTAGAGTTGCCCAACTATTAATATCTAGAGTATAATCATCCGTTGATAACCCAGTAGATTGAATAGTTGATTGACTGGCACTCTGTAAATCTCGTAACACTGCTTCTGCTACTGCTAAAGGATTTAATACTTCTTTAATTAGGCGATCGTCTCTAACCTGACGCACCTCTCCATCAAGAGTTGCAATTGTTTCCTTAAATGGTTCATGGCTAGAGAGAATCATAATTTCTGATAATCCTTCAGGACCTATTACTCTCCACCCAAAAGATTCTGTATCTCTAGGAGAATTGCTAATCACCGGAGGCATATTTATACTATCACCCGGAGAAATAACCATACCTGTTTGTGAAAGTTGAGCATTATTCCCAGGTTGATTAGATATAGTTGGATCGAGAACAAGAATGCGCCCACTACTGTCTAAAATGAATAACATAAAATAGACTGGGCGATCGCCATCATTATATAATCGACATTGAATTCTACTGCCAATAGGTAAAGTTAGTAATCCATCAGAAACTCCCAACTTGCCTACATCTTCTTCTCTATTAGTTTGAAATTTTTCCCCATCGCTAATTCCGAAAGTTTCTCGACGCATAACGCTCTTTGCTTCTGGAGTAACAGTAGCTAAGTTAGCTCTAAGTTTAATTTGAGTAGATCCTTCATTATTAGTTAAGCGTAATATCTTAGCTGCCAGCAAAGTTTTCAATTGGGAACTTAACCTTTGTACTGCTACCTTGACTGCTTCTCCTCCTTCTCCTGAACTATTGGGTATTAGCACCTGACCTAGAGAAAATAGAGCATAACGACCCTGAGACATGGAGGGTAGAGGTGCTGAAGGACTTTGAGCAATAGTTGTTTCCCGAACTCGACTAAATACATAATCTGCTGCCTGTGTATTTGGCACTACAGTAACTTGAGGTATTGCTGAAAAACCACTGGTAGCATCTACCCGCTCAATTCTTGACATATTAGGATCTAGAGCTATCATTACATCCATAGGTCGAGGCACAACTCTAATCTTTTCTCGTACCAGCGATCCTGCTAAAAGTTGAGAATTAGGAGGAGATTTTTGAGGTTTTTTTTGTATTTGGTTGGTATTTTCATCGTTCTGAAACTCTTCTTGCTGCTGTTCTGATGATTGTTGTGAGCTGTTATTAGTTTCAATGATTACGGAAGCTTTTGCTTTTAAGCCAGTTCGACTCCGAATTTGTAATCGAAAGTTTGGATCTGAATCTAAATCAGGTAAGGTTGTGAATAGGGAATTAGATTTAACTGTATCAAGAATACTAATTGGTAATCCTCCTAACCATAGATTTGCTGTTTTGCCATTATCTTCTACTGAAGTTACTACACCGCTAGCAGGTGGTAATGAAGGACTCAATAGGTTTTGATAACTAATAGTTACTGGAGTTATAGTAGCTATTTCTGTTGATTGAGCAATTTTCTGTTGTTTTGCTTGTTTCAACTCTGGCTGCTGATTAGCTCCAGTTACTTGTTCTACGGAGCTACCGGCTCGTGAAAAACTAATTTGTAGTTTGCTTACAGGGGTTGTAGACCATAAAGTTTGGGTAAGAGCATAGGTAAATAGACCGTAGCTCAAACCATTGCAGTCAGTTTCAGTAGCAAATTGGCTCTCTTGACTAGCATTAAGAATTACCCCTGGCAGTTGGCTTTCATAGATTTCCTGTTCTCCTAGAATATTTTGTCGATCGCGAAGTTGCGTTTGTATTGCTTTCTCTTTAATATTAATTTGTTCTGTAGTTGAACTAGGTCGAGAACGAATTCTTAGAGAACCTTGCAAATTTTTACCCGGATATACATAGCTAGTATCTAATACAGTTACGACTTTTGTGGTGGAGAGAGAGCACAATAATAACCATAGAGTCTCTTGTAAAACATCATTTATTGCTCTACCCCGATCGTTGGGAGCTATCCCATCTATTGGTACTAGAGTATTTTGAAATGTTAAATTTGAGGCACTTAACTCATTATCTTCATCCTCATCAATCATCTTACTGACACGACTACCATAGCCACTAAAGTGAAATAAAACTAAGTCATCTGGTTTAGCTTGATTAGTTAAATGATTAATAAAAGCTGTTTCTATATTTTCCCTAGTAGCTTGTTTATTTGTGAGAGTGAGAATATCAGTAGGTAAAAAACCAAACCGATGAATTAGCAACTCCTGCTGCATCTCCACATCTGTAACACACCCAGACAGAGGTGCATCTGGATATTCATTAATACCTACTAAAAATGCTAATTTACGTCCTGTAGTTTGAGCTAAGGCTTCTGAGTAACGACTTTGGAGACGCCACCACCCTGCTTCATTTATTCCCAATGCTCCTAGGGCTAAGCTAGCCCTTTGCAGAAATTCCCGCCGCTTTAATCCCATTCTTCTTCCTTAATTTCCTACCTTTAACTGAGTCAAGCAAGAACTTTAATATAACAACAGTATTAATTTTCTATATAATTGACGCATTCTGTCCTTAATCAATAAGGGCGATCGCTACTTTCATGCAACAAAGCCCACTCACGAGTTGAGTTTTGTGCGTCTTTCTGATCGGATTTTAACCAGTCATCCAGTTAAAAAAACTCTTAGAGATAACTTGATGCTCGTGCCAAAATGCCTGCTTCAGTCTCTCATCTGACTCACTATCCATCTAAACAGTTAGAATATATTAACTGAGGCAATTGTATAGAACAATTACAGTAATATTCAATAGCTAATTTATTAGTATAAATTAAGTATCCTTTTTAACTGGCTTAACTGCCAAAATCAGAGTTTCTTTACCTAACTCTTAGAGGCGGGTTTAAAGCTTACCTTTAACTAAGGTATAACTTTCATAACCCGCCTCCATTTTCTAATTATGCCTTATCTTTGAGGGCTATACCAGAAAAATTTCTGTTAATTTGCCTGAGCTTTCATTGCATTAGCCAACTCTGCTGCTACTTCTGGTCGTGAAAATTCTGGTGGTGGTAACTCACCCCGACGTAACATTTCTCGTACTTTTGTCCCTGATAAATGAATTCTTTCTTCTTTGATACTTGGACTTGTTTTGCTTGTGGCCATACCTTTGGTACGAGTACAGTAGAAAGCGTGTTCAAACTTCATCGGAACGATACCTAACTCTCCGGGTTCAAACTCATCGAAGATATATTGAGCATCATAAGTTCCATAATAATCCCCTACCCCAGCATGATCTCGACCAACAATGAAGTGGGTACAACCATAATTTTTCCGCACTAAAGCATGAAAAATTGCTTCCCGTGGGCCAGCATAACGCATAGCCGAAGGATTAATGGCCATCATTACTCGGTCTTGAGGAAAGTATTTTTCTAACATAATCTCGTAACAACGCATCCTGACATCAGCAGGAATGTCATCTGATTTGGTAGCACCCACCAAAGGATGTAGAAATAAACCATCTACTGTTTCTAAAGCACATTTTTGAATATATTCGTGGGCACGGTGGATGGGGTTACGGGTTTGGAAACCAACTACTGTATTCCAACCTTTTTCTAGGAAGAGTTTTCTGGACTCGGCTGGATCTATTTGATATTTGGGAAATAATGGGTGAGGATGACGCTCTAATAACCATACTGGACCTGCTAAGTTAACTGGGCCAGCATCATAAACAACTTTCACTCCTGGATGTTTTTCTTCATCTGTGCGATAAACATTGGTTACTTCATGGGCTTTATTGTAGCGGAACTTTTGAGTTAATTCTAAAACTCCTGCAAATTCTCCTTCTGGAGAATCTAGACGCACCCAACTTCCTTCTTTGATTGAATCTGCTACTTCTTCTGAGACTGATAATGTTACAGGTATACTCCAAGGCAGTCCATTTTTGAGACGCATATCAATGACTACGCTTTCATAGTCATCTGCTTCCATAAAGCCATTGAGAGGGCTAAAGCCTCCTATAGCTATCATTTCTAAGTCTGAAAGAGCCCGCTTGTCTAATTGTACCTTTGGCAAGCTTTCAGCTTTTTCCATGAATTCTTGTCGTTCTGCTGGTGTGGCAATCCGATTAATTAGGTGGCCACCGTGTGCTGGTATACCATTTGGATACTGAGTCAAGGTGATTCCTCTCTATTATTGACTACTATATGAGAAAGATTAAATTTTCTAATCTTTATCGTACATCTTTGAGGTACATCTCTCTTCATTTACTTATTGGCAGTAGATAGAGGTCAAGGTAGCTCTCAAGGATGTTTTCTTTCTCCTCACTTCTTTTGTGGTAGTCATCTCACCGGACTTAATCACAATTATCTATAAGGCCAAGTTTAGTCAGTAATCTTGTTGTTATAGAAAAACTCTAAGTATTTAGAAATCACAGTCTACTAATATAGCATTTATATTTAAGTTTTGAGAATTTTTTTGAGGAAAAAGCGACAGGAAATCAGGTATATACAGATTTGTCTTATAACTACACAGGACTTACGCAGAACCGCCATATTGAGTAGGGGCGATTTCCGTCAGGAAAAAGCGTTTCGGCGCTTGAGCCGACATGGAAAGCGGAGCATTCCGTCAGGAAATGCGGAGCATGACCTAGGATAGCTTTGCAGAATGCAAAACGCGTTTGCGACAATTCGGAACGAAATCGCCCCTACAGATGGTGTGTAATTTAATATTTTGTGTAAGTCCTGACTACTTAAAAGCTCACTACTGGGTTGTTTCATCTTAAAATGGTGCGTTAGATAGGGACTGTAGGGAGGGTGGGAAGTGTGGTCCGGGTGGGGAGAAAAAGACACCTAGAAACAAAAATCTATTGCACAGTTTTAGCTGAAACAGTCCACTACTGCCGTGTCAAGCCTTAAATGTTACTTTATAAAAATGGTAGGATGCTGATTTTTCAAAGCTTGACATCAAAAATCTATTCCACTATTTTAAGCTTGACACGGCACTACACTAGATAAGATTATCGCAATCTGTGCAGGATTTATCAAAGCAAAATATAGATAATCAAGTCTGAAACTCTTACCACTGTTCCCTGATTCTAAAAGATTTTTTACATAACCAAAATAGGACTGCTTTATAGATATCAAAAAAACTCAAAATCAGACTATGTAAAGTTATGTAAAAAATATACTGTCTACAATGTAAATAATTTGACAAAAACTAGTTTACTAAATTAGTATTATCTAAATCATAATATAAGCTCTGAAACCGCAAAATTTGATTAGGCAAACTATTAGCACTCATCATGGAAGATTGCTAAATGTAAGCCATTAAACTTTGACGATATATCAAGCAATAAATAAAAGTTTTGCATCTGTTTTATAGAGTTGGATAAATTAGCAGTCTTTCAAGGTGAGTGCTAATTTTAACGGTAGTTTAGTAATCCTAAATCAGTTATGAGAATTTGACTTGTTCTATTTTTTTTAAGGATACAATATCTCACAACTAAAAGAGATTACTATATATAATAATTTGACAAATTCTGAGGAGGAAAAGGATAAATGCGATATACTTTTGAACTTTTAGGTGTTTCTCCAGTCCTACATTTTTTTAATCAACAACAAAAATTACAAGTAGAAAATAACTTAAATGTAGAATATTTAGGACACCATAAGTGTTCCCTAGATGTGTTTCTAAAATCTGTAGAAACTGTTT
Source organism: Dapis hubbardiae BLCC-M172 (assembly GCF_050016015.1). Lineage (NCBI taxonomy): Bacteria > Bacillati > Cyanobacteriota > Cyanophyceae > Oscillatoriales > Microcoleaceae > Dapis > Dapis hubbardiae. The sequence goes on along the minus strand of NZ_JBNHEQ010000236.1, from coordinate 3,403 downwards.
CTACTCATCGTAGTTGGAGAGTAGATAAAGTTGTAGAAACGGTGATTAATTTTTGGATGAATAACGCTGATAGTGTTCAGTATTGGAATTATCGCTTAAAAGATGCTGGAAAAGATAAACTTTTAGTGGCAAGAGTGGGAGATATTAAATCTTTACGGCAATCTTTTGAATTATTACTGAATAATTAGGTAATATTATGTCTGGTTGAATAGTTATAAATAATGAGGGAGGAGTAAGGAGTCAGGTGCGAAGAGAAGAGAAGAGAAGAGAGTTTGAATGTATAGAAACCTATAGATTGGGAGTGTGGGAAGTCTGGGGGCCTAGATTCTACTTTTTTCCCTATTTTATTTCTCAATCTCCTGACTTCTGTACGGGTGATTCGCGTTTTGCATTCTGCAAAGCTTTCCGTTAGGAAATCACCCCTACGGCTAATACCATTTCTCATGCATGAATGCTATATATGATTGGGTGGGGAAGTGTGGGAAGTGTGGGTAGGGACGTTGCATAAGGGCGTCCGTACGAGAGAGGTTAAAAGTAGGAAAAACCTATACTAACCGACTAATAATTGTCAAAAAAAGACTTTGAATCTTGCTAACTATTTAACTTCTGAAGTCAAGCTGAAGTATAGCATTAATGCATGGTAGTTGGTATAACTCCTTTGCCAAAAACCCTCACCTTTGCGGAGATCCCAAATGGCTTCTATAGAACCCATTTGGGATCTATTTGTGTACTTAAAATGGGGGGTGGGGAGTGTGGGGAGTGTAGGGAGTAGGGCAGTTTGGAGAGATGGGGAGATGGGGAGATGGGGTGTATTAGATATCTGCCACTCATCCCATCATCAAATCAATTATTACCCATTTTTTATCAATTAATTCTCCACCAGAACCTATTTCTTGGAGATACTGTTAGGGCTTCTATAAGGAAGAGAAAGTTTTTTGTTCGCCTAAGCGGAACGGAGTTTTATCGCTCACTTGAAAATAGGGTTTGTGGAGCTTGATATCAGATGTATCACAGAGCGCGTTTTCATAGCGTAGTATTGGTCATTTGTCAAAAAAATTTAGATGCGTTTTCCCTGAGAGGGAAACAGGTTTAGTTAAAATATCCCCATTTATGGTTGCCAGTAGTAAAATGTAACGGTTGTTTTAGTTGTAGATAGAGTGTGATAGAACGTTACACCTTACCCGAAATGGGTGAACTTTGGACTGATAATGCCAAGCTGAAAACTTGGCTACAAGTGGAAATAGCTGTCTGTGAAGCTCAGGCAGAACTTGGCTATATACCTGCTGAGGCAGTAGTAGAAATTAAGGCCAAGGCAAATTTTGACCGGGAGCGGGTGCTGGAAATTGAGGCAGAAGTCCGCCATGATATGATTGCCTTCTTAACAAATGTTAATGAATATGTTGGTGATGTCGGACGTTATATTCACCTGGGTTTAACAAGTTCTGATGTTTTGGATACTGCTCTGGCATTGCAAATGGTTGGGAGTCTGGATGTGTTGTTGTCATGTGTGGAAGAGTTAGGGCAAGCTATTCGCTATCAAGCACAACAACATCGAGAAACTTTCATGGTTGGGCGTTCCCACGGTATTCATGCGGAACCGATGACGTTTGGTTTTAAATTGGCGGGATGGTTAGCGGAGGTTTGTCGGCATCGCCAGAGGTTAGTGCAACTACGTCAGAATATTGCTGTGGGTAAAATTTCTGGAGCAGTGGGAACTTATGCAAATATTGACCCCAGAGTTGAGGCGATCGCTTGCCAAAAACTGGAACTTGAACCGGATACAGCTTCTACTCAGGTAATTTCTCGCGATCGCCATGCTGAGTATGTACAAACCCTTGCTTTATTGACTGCTTCTATTGAACGTTTTGCGGTGGAAATTCGTAACCTCCAACGGACTGATGTTTTAGAGGTTGAGGAATATTTTTCTCAAGGTCAAAAAGGTTCCAGTGCGATGCCTCACAAACGTAACCCCATCCGTTCAGAAAGGTTAACGGGAATGGCGAGAATTGTTCGGGGTCATGCTGTTGCTGCTTTGGAAAATGTTGCCCTTTGGCATGAGCGTGATATTTCTCATAGTTCGGTAGAAAGGGTAATTTTGCCAGATGCTTGTATTTTGACTCATTTTATGCTTAAAGAAACTACTGAGTTAGTTAAGAAATTGTTGGTATACCCAGAAAACATGAAGCGAAATATGAATGTTTATGGAGGGGTAATTTTTAGTCAACGAGTGCTTTTAGCTTTAGTAGAAAAAGGCATGATGCGAGAAGATGCTTATAAAATTGTTCAGTCTTGCGCTCATCAAGCTTGGAATCAACCAAATGGTAATTTTCAAGATTTAATTACTCAAAATGAACAGATTCAAAGTCAGTTATCTGAGGCAGAAATTGCAGCTTGTTTTGACCCGAAACACCATTTAAAACATTTAGATGATGTCTATCAAAGATTAGGTATTTAGTAAGCAAAAAGCAGTCAGCTATCAGCTATCAGCTTCTAACAAAAATCTACATTTCCTACGACAGAATTGTATAGGTTTACAACTCAAATTCGTCGTTATTGTGCTTCAATTCTCTAGTAAAAAATGTAGCAGAAGTTAAACTAATACTTGCTTCATTCATTAAAAAGCTAATAGCTGAATGCTGACATTACTCAATGATTAATAATTAATAATCACCAAAAAATCAAGGTATAAAGCCTCTCTTTTCAAGGAGAAACAAAAAAAATTTTCTTTTATTCAATCCTCTTCCTTTTAGGGAGAAGTAATTATCAATTATCAATTATTGAACTGTTCGTCAATCCTCTTCTTTTCAAGGAGAGGTAATTATAAATTATCAATTATAAATTATAAATTCTTGAAACCTTATTTTTTCGGCAACCAAAATAAAATTATTAACTTTCACGAAAAGCATTATTAATCATTAGGGCTGGCTGATTAAATTTAAAAGTATTGGCAGATCGAGGCTTTAGTATTTTTTGCTTCAAAAAAGTGCTAGCTTTTCGGTATAATATTATATTAGGTTAAATAGTTATTATAATTAAAGTTCGTAGTAGGGCTTCAGCCCTATCTACACTTGGGGCTGAGAGCTATTCTACAAACAAAAACTTGATTATAAGTGATTATCCGCAATTCGTAGCTCCCCCGGAGGGGGCACATCATATAAAAAGTTAAAAAGTGAGTATTTTAGGCAGATAAGGGCATAAAAATTAAGGGATAATTCTTTCTTCTACGTTCTCTAAATTTACCGAAAAATCAAGGTATAAAGCCTTCTATTTCAAGAGAAAAAATAAAAAAAATCCTTTTATTCAATCCTCTTATTTATAAGAAGAGGTAATTATTAATTGTTGAACATCCCTCCTGACTCCTGACTCCTGACTCCTGACTCCTGACTCCTGACTCCTGACTCCT
>NZ_JBNHEQ010000235.1:2614-5016 GCF_050016015.1 Dapis hubbardiae BLCC-M172 | reverse complement strand
ACATAGTATGGGCAGTAACCTTTAGCTCCGACGGTAAAACCATTGCTACTGCTAGCTCTGACAAAACCACCCGCCTCTGGGATGCTAAAACTGGCAAAGACATCGCCACCCTACTCCACCAGGACACAGTATTGGGAGTAGCCTTGAGCTCCGACGGCAAAACCATTGCTACTGCTAGTTATGACAATACCGCCCGCCTCTGGGATGCTAAAACTGGCAAAGAATTAGCCACCCTACTCCATCAGGACATAGTATGGGCAGTAACCTTTAGCTCCGACGGTAAAACCATTGCTACTGCTAGCTCTGACAAAACCACCCGCCTCTGGGATGCTAAAACTGGCAAAGACATCGCCACCCTACTCCACCAGGACTGGGTATTGGGAGTAGCCTTTAGTCCCGACGGTAAAACCATTGCTACTGCTAGTTATGACAAAACTGCCCGCCTCTGGGATGCTAAAACTGGCAAAGACATCGCCACCCTCAACCACCAGGACATAGTATGGGCGGTAACCTTTAGCTCCGACGGTAAAACCATTGCTACTGCTAGTTCTGATAAAACTGCCCGCCTCTGGGATGCTAACACCACCAAACAAGTCACTACCCTACTCCATCAGGACATAGTATGGGCAGTAGCCTTTAGTCCTGACGGTAAAACCATTGTTACTGTTAGTTCTGACAAAACTGCCCGCCTCTGGGATGTTAAAACTGGCAAAGACATCGCTACCCTAGTCCACCAGGATATAGTATTAGCAGTAGCCTTTAGTCCTGACGGCAAGACCATTGCTACTGCAAGTGCTGACAAAACCGCCCGCCTCTGGGATGCAGACACTGGCAAAGAATTAGCTACCCTACTCCACCAGGATAGAGTAAATGCAGTAGCCTTTAGTCCTGACGGCAAGACCATTGTTACTGCAAATGAAGACAAAACCGCCCGCCTCTGGGATACTAAAACTGGCCAACAAGTCGCGACCCTACTCCATCAGGACATAGTATTGGCAGTAGCCTTTAGCTCCGACGGCAAAACTATTGCTACTGCAAGTGCTGACAAAACCGCCCGCCTCTGGGATGGAGACACTGGCAAAGAAGTCGCCACCCTACTCCACCAGGATAGAGTAAATGCAGTAGCCTTTAGTCCTGACGGCAAAACCATTGCTACTGCAAGTCTTGACAAAACCGCCCGCTTCTGGGATGCAGACACTGGCAAAGAAGTAGCTACCCTACTTCAGCAGGACTGGGTATTTGCAGTAGCCTTTAGTCCCGACGGCAAAACTATTGCTACTGCAAGTAATGACAAAACCGCCCGCCTCTGGGATGCAGACACTGGCAAAGAATTAGCTACCCTACTCCACCAAGACATAGTATGGGCAGTAGCTTTTAGCCCTGACAGCAAAACCATTGCTATAGCAAGTAGTGACAATACCGCCTACCTCCATCAAGTAATGTCAAAAGATTTAATTGCAGAAGCTTGTCGCCGTCTTGGTCGGAATTTAACAGCAGAGGAGTGGCAGCAGTATATGAATAGTGGGTTGGATAAATATGAGAAAACTTGCGATGAACTTCCGGTTCATCGTAGTTTAATTGCAGAAGCTAAAAATCTCGCCAAAACAGGAAAAAAACAGAAAATCAAAAAGGCAATTTCTATCTGGAAACATACCCAAGAATTAGATGCAGAAATTGACCTCGATCCTGATACAGAAACTATAGAAACAGACCCCCAAGTTGTCGCGCAAAAGTTTGTTGCTACTGGCAAAGTAGAAAAGGGAAAAACAGAAGCAACAGCCGAAAAAATAAATGAGGCAATTTCTATCTTTAAAGAAGCGCAAGAATTATCACCAGAAATTGACCTCGACCCTGATACAGAAACTATAGAAAAAGACCCAGAAGTTGTGGCGAACAAATTTGCTGCTTCTGGCAAAGTAGAAAAGGGTAAAAAATTAGCAAAACAGGGGAAAATAGAAGAGGCAATTAGTCTTTATGATGAAGCACAAAAATTAGATTCAAATGTAGAAATATCTGCTGATAATTGGGAAGTATTATGTCAGTTTGGCAGCTTAAATAATCAGGCTCAAGATGTCATGTTTGCCTGTGAAAAAGCAGTAGAGTTAAGTCCTTATGATTATGAAATTCGGAGTTATCGAGGTGTGGCGAGGGCATTAACTGGGGATTATCCGGGAGCCATTGAGGATTTTCAAGTATATGTAGATTGGAGGGAAGATCGGGAGGAAAAGGTAAAAGTTGAAGGTTGGATAGAGACTTTGAAAAAGGGTAAAAATCCGATTACTGAGGAGGTATTAGAGGAGTTGAAATAGAAGTCAGAAGTTTGAAGTCAGAAGTCAGCAGTTAAGTAGCTGGTAGGGTGTGTTAGACGGCATTAATTACTCGGTATTATCAGGTATTTAACA
>NZ_JBNHEQ010000235.1:0-2514 GCF_050016015.1 Dapis hubbardiae BLCC-M172 | reverse complement strand
ATCCGTCATAACGCACCAGAATTGTAATACCCGGTTGATTAAAAATGGTGCGTTACATTTCATTAACGCACCCTACTGAACCGACACTGGTAGGGTGTGTTAGACGGCATTAATTACTCGGTATTATCAGGTATTTAACAATCCGTCATAACGCACCAGAATTGTAATACCCGGTTGATTAAAAATGGTGCGTTAGGGCGGGTTTGTATAAATCTTAGAGTAACCATGAAATCTAGCTAAAACCCGCCCCTACTATTGCACTATTTTAGCTGTGTCGGTCCACTACTGGACTAAAATGTTGCCAACCGTAGGGGCGGGTTCCCCGTTAAATTCATCAGTTTTCACATTTGATTAGATAAACCCGCCCCCAATGATATAATATCATGTCCGGTTGAACAGTTATAAATAATTAGGGAGGAGTCAGGAGTCAGGAGTCAGGAGGGAAGTGGGAAACAGAAAGTATAAAAAGGAGAAAGTTTTTTTATCACGCTCTTATCCGGACATGATATAACGCACTACTGCAGTGACACATCTAATGGGTGTGCGTTATGGTGGGTTTGTATAAATCCTAGAGTAAGCATGAAAATTCTAGCTAAAACCCGCCCCTACTATTGCACTATTGAAGGTGTGAGACACCAGTAGATAGAGACTTGAAAAAAGGGTAAAAACAGGAAGCTAGCTAATGACTGACAGGTTCTTTAACGAATTAATGGAGTTAATAAAGAAATATATTCCTCAGAATCTCTAAAAATAGCTCCTCTTTCAATCAAATCTTGTTTAAGTTGTTCAGTCATTCCACAGCTATTACTACTGAATTTTGCATTTTTTACTTCACTATTTTTAAATTCAGTTTCTCGGAAGTCAGCTTCTTCGAGATTCGCTCCATTCAAATTAGCACCTTTTAAGTAGTCTTTTCTGAGACCAAAAAAATAAGCTTCACCAAGGTCAGCTTCGCTAAGGTCTGCTTGTCTGAGGTAAGCTCCACTAAGATTTGCTCCACTGAGATTTGCTCTATAGAGATTCGCTCTACTAATATTAGCTCCACTAACGTAAGCTCCAAAGAATTTAGCCGTACTCAGGTCAGCACCTCTGAGGTTAGCCTTACTAAGGTTAGCTTTACTGAGATTTGCTCCACTCAGGTTAGCTTCTCTAAAGTCAACTCTAACCAACTCTGCTTTACTCAGGTCTGCTCCACTTAGGTCTGCTCCACTCAGGTCTGCTCCACTCAGGTCTGCTCTACCAAGGATAGCTTCTCGGACATCTGCTTCACCAAGTTTGGCTTGTTTAAGCTCTGCTCCACTTAGGTCTGCTCTTCTTAGATTAGCCCTTTCGATACCAGCTCTACTAAAGTTAGCTACTTTCAGGTCAGCTCCAATAAAGTTAGCTTCACTCAGGTCTGCTCCAATAAAGTTAGCTCTGCTAAGGTCAGCTCCACTTAAGTCAGCTCCAATAAAGTTAGCTTCACTCAGGTCTGCTCCAATAAGTATAGCTCCTCTAAGATTGATTCCCATAAGCTTGACTTGTCTTAAATTAGCACCTCTGAGATTTAATCTTTTCTCACCTTGATTAGTTTGAATTGTCTGAATTAATAATTTTTGGTCATTAGCTCCAGTCATAGCAGCTTTAAGTTTAGCCACATCAGTATCAGAAATATCCGCAGCAATTGTCAATCCTAATTTTTCCTTTTCAGACTCTATAAATTCAACAGTTTCTATCGGCACATCAAATATTTCTATTAATTCTCCTGAGTTAAATAGTAGTTCAATTTTTTCTAGACATTCTGGAGCAGCTTGTAAAATAAACTTCAGTTTTCCTGAATAAATATCAACAATTTTTAATCCCTCATCATTAGCAGCTCCTTGCAGATATTTTTCAATCGCTGTTAATGTCGTCTTGTGTCTTTTATTTCCAAGATTTATATTAAGTATAAATTCTATATTTGTATCTTCTTTTGTGTAGTTACCTTGATTTACCTTTGTTTGACTATAATCTCTACTTACCTTAGTTTTAAAAATTGCAGACTTTTCTAAAATATCTCCATTTATTGTAGATTTAGATTCCTTATTATTCATGTTATTAATTTACATTAAATTATTTTGACTTGCCTTTAGTTTACACAGATCCATAGAAAAATTCCAGGTGTGGGAAGTGTGGGAAGTGTGCCTCAACTATCCGATTTAAGGAGTCGGGGAGCGGGGGAGTGTAGGAGAGTCAGGGAGTGTAGGGAAGTAATTTTTTTGCTCAACACTTCTGACTTCTGACTTCTGACTTCAGCTATACCTGCCATCTTTTCGTTTACGATTAGATACTGAATAATTAATAATTAGGGTTTGCTGAAAAAGTCTTTTTGTGCAGACAGGGAGAGACGTTGCATGGAACGTCCCTACAGAGTCAAGAGAAACAGCGAGTTATAGAGAAGGTACTCATAAAAATTATCTCTTGATTTTCCTGCCCAACTCTTACCCAATTATTAATTATTAATAATTAAATAATTCGCGCCTTGAAGCCTCCCCT
>NZ_JBNHEQ010000234.1:18708-29681 GCF_050016015.1 Dapis hubbardiae BLCC-M172 | reverse complement strand
TTACAGTGTTTTGGTTATGAGTTACAGTGTTTTGGTTATGAGTTACAGTGTTTTGGTTATGAGTTACAGTATTTTGGTTATGAGTTACAGGGTTTTGGTTATGAGTTACAGTGTTTTGGTTATGAGTTAGAGTGTTTTATCAATCATTTAGCACTGTAAAATTTGTAGCTATCTCTAGAGGGCAAATGCCATTTGCCCCTACAAAATATGGTACTTCTGCATAAGTCCTGTATTACTGATTATCCTGACATGATATAACCAGGACTTACGCAAATTCTGAAATAATACACTCTCTGTAGAGGGCAAATACCATTTCCTATATGTATTGCCAAAGTTTTAAGGACATTAATTCTAAATTCTAAATTCTGAATTCTAAATTCTTAACACGCTCCCGATCTATTCAAGACAACCCAGATAGTTTTCCAGATTAATTGTATATCGTATGCAATAGACCATTTTTGCTGATATTTCAAATCCATACGCACTACTTCTTCAAAGTCTTTGATATTGGAACGACCATTTACTTGCCATTCTCCAGTAATGCCTGGTTTTACCTCCAGTCTGCGCCAGTGATGTGTTTGATACAGTTCGACTTCATCAATAGAAGGAGGGCGAGTTCCGACTAAACTCATTTCTCCTTTGAGAACGTTCCAAAATTGCGGTAGTTCGTCTAAACTACTTTTACGGAGGAAACGACCAATGTTAGTTATTCTGGGGTCGCATTCGTTCTTAAACATATTTCCCTGAGCTTCGTTTTTGACTAAATGTTTTAATTCTTCTGCATCAATAATCATGGAACGAAATTTTCTGATGTGGAAAGTTTTGCCTAAAAAACCACATCGCACTTGAGTAAAAAATAACGGACCAGGATTATCGAGTTGCATGAAAATAGCGATGGGAATGGCGACTATTCCTGTAATTGCTAATCCTATTAAAGCACCGAGAATGTCTATTATACGTTTGGTTTTGCTGGTGACAGATGGATGAGTTGTTTGTGTATATGGATTAGTTGACTGGTGGTGTTGTAAAGCTAGGGTATTCATATTTTTAACTTTAATATTAATGGGAAGTTTTGTATCTGGAACCTTACACGGTGGATTTAGAAACCGGGTTTGTGCTAGTAGATGTCGGCAAAATGTTTAAATACAAACCCGGTTTCTGAGCGGTATCCAAAATATGAGTGAGAAACCGGGTTTGTGCTAATAGATGTCGGTTGGGCAAAATGTTTAAATACAAACCCGGTTTCTGGGACTTGTAGGGGCGATTTCCTGCGGAATGCTACGCAAACGCGAATCGCCCCTACAGATCGAATCGCCCCTACAGATTAATTGCTTTGTTCAATTTTAGAAACAATTGCTAGTAATTCCTGTTGAGACTGAGTATTTCCTTCCTTTTGATACAAGTCTGCTGCTTGGCGATAATCAGCGATCGCTTGTTCTAGTTTTCCTTGTTGATAATAAAGGTTGGCTCGGTTGGAGTAAATTTGAGGTATGTCTGGTCTGAGTTTGATAACTTCAGCGTAGTCAGCTAGGGCGTTTTGGTAATTTTCGACGGCATGATGTAGTGTCGCCCTATTGCCATAGATTTTGATTTTAGTTGTTTCATCGGTAGCAAATTCTAATGCTTTTTCGTAATCTGATAATGCTCCTTTTAAATCTGTTAGTTGTTGTCGAGCGTAGGCGCGGTTGTAATAAGTGTCTGCCATTTCGGGATTAATTTTTAGGGCTTCATTATAATCTTTGATGGCTTCTTCATAGTTTTGGGCTTGGAAATGAGCATTGCCTCGATTATTATATAAGGTGGCATTGTTGGGGTCTTTTTCAATAGCTTTGTTGTAATCAGTTAGTGCCCCTTGATAATCTTTTTGAGCTACTTTTTCTACTGCGCTATCGTTAATAGCTTCTACTTGGGTTACTTTTTGGCAAGCTATGTTTAAGGTACTGAGTGTGGTTGCTATTGTGAGAGTGAGAATAGTTTTAGAGATTCTGTTCATCATTTTTGTAATTGGTAATTGGATAGTTATGTTGTTGATTCTTGGTAGGGGCGAATGGCTATTCGCCCCTAAATATATATCTGATTAACTACGACGTTTGCATTTGAATAGAGCGATCGCTAAACCGACTATTGCGACTGTGCTGTTTGGTTCGGGAACTTTTTCTTTCAGCTAAGGCGATCCCCCCAACCCCTCTTAGTAAGGGGGGCTAAAGAATTTGACAAATGAGAGAATAAAAATTCATACCAGGTCTCCAGTCCCCCCCTTGTCAAGGGGGGTTAGGGGGAATCTAATCCTTAACTACGACGTTTGCATTTGAATAGAGCGATCGCTAAACTGACTATTGCGACTGTGCTGGTTGGTTCGGGAACTGATTTTGTTTCCTGCCCCCCAGTGCCACCGTCAGCTTCGGAGGCAGTGACAATAGTCACGGCATAACCAGGGAGAGAACCAGCATCATTGATAGACAAATAACCTGGTATACTTTTGTTAAAAGCAGCGTGAGAAGATGTAACCCAGTTACTCAAACCTGCGGTTGTTAAGCCAGCATTTACTGGAAAGTCGGAGGTTGCTGTGGGAATAACTACATTGTCTGTGTCAAAGTAAGTAACATAGCCTTCTAACTCATCCTTCAAAAAAGAGCGATCGTTTAACCACCAATCTCGACTGATAGGGTGGTGAGGACCCACACCATCAGTCAAAGCTACAATACCCATACCTTCTCCACTACCTGCCCAGTTAACAGCATTAACAAAGAAACCGAGAGGACCGTTAGGACGAGAACCAGTATAGTGCGAGTCTGCATCCTGACCGGTTAAGAAAGTACGGCTGCCCCTGGCGGCAGATATCGCCTCTTTGTTATTTAAAATCCCTGTAGAGTCAAAATCAAAAAAATTCCCAACCTTCACGGCAGTTCCAATCACGAAAACATCATAATCAGAAAAGTTAGGTGCAGGGTCTTGGGGATTCCAAATAGTGAGATTCCAATCTAAACTGCCATCTCCTTCTGGGTCAAATGTTGGTGCTTGAGCAGCTAACTGTGACATTTTGGCATTGTAAGCATCTGTCTGACCATACCACAGAACATTGAGAGATGCAGCATTAGCAACGGAGGCCGAAAATAGACCGAAAGTAGTAGCAATGGCTAAGATAGCTTGATTGATTAAACGATGTTTTTGATTACTCATAATTATCTCTCTTGGTAGATTAGATGTAGGTTGGGTTTTGCTACGCAACATGAAAAAGCGACAGCGCAACCCAACAAAAAAGTTGTATCTGTTGTTGTTGGGTTTCGGTTCCTCAACCCAACCTACGGTAATAGTAGACACCTCTGTAAAAATGCGGTTACTCCTATTATTCATAACCAACACAATTCTATAACAGAAAAATTAAAGCATTGTCGAAGATCGACAGTGAAAATAAATATTGTCGAAGATCGACAAAAAATGTATGGGTGAACGTTCGGTGTTGTAGGGGGTAATGGCCATTCGCCCCTACTGTTTGTTTAATGAAGTAGTACCTAAAACACCTACACCCAAAAGACCTAAAATGGAAACTGGTTCTGGTACTCTCTTGTGCTGTTGTTGTTGCTGCATCTCTTTAACCTTGATATCAATAAATGCACTTGTAAAAGAGGTTGCAGTTGAACCACCAACTCGCAGTTGGTTCAAGTTCCATCCTGCGCCACCACTGGCAAGAGCTAAGTCTATATAATCTGCTTCGGTATTGCTGAAAGCACTGGTAACAATACCACTTAAGGATGGAAGTTGGGTTGTTCTATATCCACCACTACCGTCGGCAATATAAGCATTTGCTTCTGAGTTAACTCCAATAGCATCATTCACAAAGTTGGCATTAACTACCGCATTCAAGAAAATATCATCTTTACTGTCTGCAGTTCCTCGCTGTAACCCTGCCAGGATGTTTGTGAAATTGAGGCTAGAGTTACCATTATCCCGATCTTCGTCTGTTACTAGGATGAAGTTAACGGCAACATCTTCCCGAAAGCTATAGTTATTTAGAGCAAAGTCAATGGCAGAATAACCATCTTCAAACCAACCAGATACGAGCAAGTTATTCGTCGCAGTTGTAAATTCAGCAGAAGTTGCAAAATTAGCTCCACCTATAGGCAAATATCGCCCCAAATTATGGGAGTAATTGCTATGATGGTAATTACCAAATCCAACAAGACCAAAACGGTTGTCTATGAGACCTTTACTTTGTAGGGCTGTATCTAGCTGTGGAATCATTGTGCCGAGCCATTGGTGTTCGCCGAACATAGAAGTGGATTCATCAACAATAACGACTACATCAGCACTTTGTAAGCTGGCTGCAGTTGCAGCGGGAGTTCCTGCAATTAACAAAGCTAGGGAACAAGTCCCTATTTGTAAGTATTTGTTGTTAACGTTCATTATATCTTTAGTGCATAAATATAGGATTTCTGTTGTTAGATCGAATTTTGTAGTAGCGGTTAAAAAAGTATAGAAACCGGGTTAATATTAAATGCCTTAGTTTGGGTAGGGGAGTAGGGGAGTAGGGGAGATGGGAGCATTTTTCTACCTTTTTCGTCTATTCTATTTCTCGATCTCCCCTAATTCAGCAATTCAGCAATTCAGCAATTCTGACTCCTTTGCCAAAAACCCTCACCTTTGCAAAGATACCAAATGGGTTCTATATGTGGTTAACTACGACGTTGACGTTTATAGCCAAGTAAAGCGATCACTCCATTTGATAGATTAGGGTGATTTTTGAGCCACCGTTGGAGATCCCCCCAACCCCCCTTACTAAGGGGGGCTAATCAGTCCATGGAAATCTACGGATTTTGTCATATTTAACCAGTCCCCCCCTTGAGAAGGGGGGCTAGGGGGGATCTAATCCCTAACTACGACGGTTACGTTTATAGCCAATTAAAGCGGCTACTGTCATTCCTAGCATTGCCATTGCACTAGGTTCGGGAACTGATTCTGGTGGCTCTATAGGGTCAGGGTTTATAGGGTCTATAGGGTCTATAGGGTCTACAGGGTTTATAGGGTCTACAGGGTCTACAGGGTCTATAGGGTCAGGGTTTATAGGGTCTATAGGGTCTATAGGGTCTATAGGGTCTATAGGGTCTATAGGGTCTATAGGGTCTATAGGTTCAGGTGTTGAATAATCAATTAACTGAGCATTCACAGGAGAATTAAAAATGTTGTCCGCCTGATTTAAAAACGCACCAGTAATTCCTGCTCCAAACTCGGCAGCAAACAGAGCAATAGGTTCATCTGCTTCTGTAGAAGCAATAGTTTGAGTTGCTATCGCATTCGTAGCATTAAAACCACCAGCACCTGAAGTAGTTGTATCATAGTCCACAGGAGAATATTCCGTAACTAGACGAGAATTTTCTGCAAATAATCGACTGGTGTTTTCTACGCCAGTATTTCGCTCAAAAATGCGGAAGTTAGAATCAGGGTCTTCATTGATAGGTATACGAGCAATATTTACTGCACCGAAACCATACTCATTACCAGTACCAGGCATTCCAATAGGGTTGCCGTCAACACCAAGGAGATTCCAGTTGAAAGAAATTACCTCTGATTCATCGAAATCATCCACTGTAATTACAAAACCATCCAAGACATTATTACCGTTGTCGATGGTCTCCCAGTCAGCAACTACAGGACTACCAAAGAAAGGGTTGGGGTGGCCGACAACTCGACAACCAGGAACTAAAGCGCAAGCACCAGGAGTGTTTCTCTCTCCAACACCAAGCAAGTCCCGGTTTGGTATTGGTCCGCTAGCAAAGGTATTCAGGTCTACCTGAACAGCATCCCATTGAATCGCTGTTTCAGTTGATTCCACCACTTGACCAGCGTTGGTAAATAGTTGATTTCCTGGTAGGGGGTCTGCATCTGGACCATTAGGGCGACCGTTACGATCGACTCCTGCACCTGCAAAAGTGGGAGCTGCACCATCGGTAACAAAACTATTTGTTCCTTCGGTGAGGGCAATACGAACCCCGGAGGCAGGTTGGTTGGACCAGTTGAGAACTTCAAAGGCGAGTTGAAATTTATCTCCTTCTGGATCGTCTTCCACAGCTTTAATATCAGTGAACCGGAAGCAGAAGACTGGAGGTAATAGGGTTTGAGGTGGTGGCGCAGGTGGTGGATCTGCTAGAGCAGCTTTAACTCCGACACCAAAACTAGAGGCGATCGCTGCTAAAATTGCTTTAGTTAAACTTGTTAAGTGACGTCTTTGATAATTTCTTTGATTACCCATAATTACTTCGATAATGAAAACAACGGTGAGTTTTTGAGATATCTAAGAAAAATTTCTTATTTGTCAGCAATTCGCGCAGGTATACTAAATAAATAGGACTGCTTAAATATTCAAATTTAAGATAGTCAGGACTTACGCATGAGGTAGGAAAAACTAGGATTTGAGATTGCTATCCGTTCCGGACTGCTTCGCAAACCCTGTCGGTCGCAATGACGAAAATATTTTGTACTGCGTAAGTCCTAATAGTAATACCTCGGTAAAAATGCGGTTGCTAGTCATCTCATTTATGAGTATAGGATAGATAAATCAAAGTATTGTCGAAGATCGACAGTAAAGATCGACAACTTTTTGACAAGTTAGCAAAACCAGTTGTAGCAATATATTCAGCCTAAATTAAGTGAAAATCGACAAAAGTATTTTTCAACTTTGTTGATTTTCAACAAAAAAAAATGGTTCTGTTGCAAAAAAGAAGAATTAGTGTATGCAACTCTGTTCATATTTATGACTTCAAGTCACAGACAAAAAACAGTAGGGACGTTCCATGGAACGTCCCTACTGTGGTCTACCGTGCAGGAAAACCGCTTTCAACAATTAATAATTAATAATTGCCTCTTCGGTACTTTGATATTTTTCACAGCGAAAATTACTTCAAAGCTAATAGGGAGAAGGCAAATACATCAACTTTTTTGCTGAAGTACCGATAATTATAAATTAGCTAATTTAGTATTACTTACCACTACAATATTTAGCATCTGCTTCATCCCATTTTCCTTGAATAAGTATGCTAGCTAAATCAAATAATTCAGTGAGATTAGCTTTAGATTTACATATTCTTTGATGAGAATTACCATCATTTTCTATGTATGTAACTCCTAGAACATATCTAAGTTGATTATCTTTAGGTTGACCCATAATAATTGATAATTCAGGAGGAATTGGAAAAAATAAGATGTTACTTGGAACATCATATACATAGTTTTCTGTTTGGATAGGTAACTCTACATCTGCTGAATTTCTACTAAATTCACCATTCTCAGAATAGTAGTTCATTTGCATTTTATTAGCAGCATTTATCTTAATTGTTGGTTCAACTTCTTTTGCTTGATTTGCTTGATTTAAAAAAGATGGAAGAGCGATAGCTGACAAAATTCCAATAATAATAATGACTACTAATAACTCAATTAAGGTAAATCCACGATTATTATTTTGTTTGTTTAAAAGTTGTAAAAGTTTGAGAGATAAGTTATTCATGGTTTCCCTGATTTAAAAAGTAAATTGACAATTTGTTTAAGGCTTCATCCATTAAGTTAGCTGCCGGATGCTCGGCAACAATACCTCTTAATATTCTCATGGATGACTTGACAGCTTCTTGATTTTCAACTGTAAAAAATTCTTTCATTTTTGTCAAAATATCTACTTGTTTTAAAGCTTCTATTTTGTCTGCTGAAGTCAACCAAGTTTCGGATTCAATAGCTAACCTTAATTCTGCTAAAGTTTCGGAAAAGTTAGGCTGAAAATTTCCATATAAGCTTTGCCAATTTGGAGGTATTTCTGCGGAATTTTGACAAATAACTGGCAACCAAGTCGCGCCAGGAAATTTATCTTCTAAATATTCTAATTTTTGTCGAGCTTGTCGCACGGAAGTAGATAAAGATTTACCACTAGAAAAGAATTGGAGAAAATGCTTTAAAAATTCCTGGGCGACTAAATCTGCAACGGGTTCTCGCATAACAATAATTGCGGGAATATGTAAGCGAGCAAGTTGTTGAGCTAAACCTAATCCATCGCAAGAATTAAAGATGGCTAATTGTAATCCTTTTTTAATGGCTGCTGTTAGGGCATTTTCTAATTCCTCAATTGTCATTTTGATGTGGTTGTCTAAGTAAAAATATCCGGTACTTAGATCGGCTTCACTTTCACTATGACCGGAAAAACAAATAATATCCCAACCTTTTTCATCCCATAATTTTTGATGTAATTCTTGGCGGTTGGGTTTGACTAATGAAACAGTTTTTACCACCTCCTTTGGCAGACTTTCTAAATATTTTTTATCTGCTTCAATATTTATTCCTTTGTCGTCTCCAAATATTGCTAAGATGCGGATTTTTTCCCTAGCAATTTTTAGCTTTTCGACTCGGTTAGCTTCTGGCAAACCTATAGCAGTTTCGGCAAACTGATAATTGGAGAGAAAATTCCATAAGTGCCAGGGAATGCGCTGCATTAAAACATCTTCTGATTGGATAATTAGTCGAACTTTGTCTGAGGGGTTAAATTTAGTTCGTAGTTCTTTTTCGATGCAGTTAAAATCTGAAGTATTTAACCAGTTGTTGAGGAGAGGTTGCAATTCTTTCTCTAATTCCCGAATCTGAATAATTATTTTCTGAGCTTCTTTTTCTATATCTTTTTTGGAAAAATTTGTTGTCTGCTCTTTCTTCATTTTGATTCTAGGAAGTAAGTCTAAATGTCGATAGCATTGTCTGAATTGTTTATATTTTTGACTCCAGTTTTGATAGAGTTGAGGAATTTCTGAATTTGCGGGTAAGCTACTGGAAAAAGAAATTGGTAAATGATGAGCGTCTGACCAAATATTAGCTCTAATAACTGGAAAACCTGTGGCAAAGTTTCCTCCTTCAAAGTTGAGAGTAACTAATTTTTCTCTGGCAGTGACAGGAGCAGAATTTTGGGTTTTTAATATCTGATTCATCAGGAATATTTGATATTCATTTTGCTCCGTTCGTTGACGATATAGAGTAATTTTTTTTTCTGTTTTTGCCAGATCTTGCTGATATTTTTCTTCTAGCACTCTGACATTTTCATCATAGAATTCCATAAACTCCCGATGGATTTTTTCCTTCTCAGTTTCTGGGGGTACATCTATTCTAATTACTACTACTCCATCACCTTTATTTTCCATGCCTTGAATTTTCATGGGGATGCCTTGGTTTTCCACTTGTACTTGTTGGAAGGATGACATAAAAGCTTTGGCATCTACTCCATTTCGGAATATTAAATCCACAGTATTTAAGACTTCTTTGAATAATTTTGTAAAGTCTCCTTCTTGGAAATATCCACTACTAGGGCGACGCTCTCTATCGTCTGTTTCTGGTTTGGCTTCTTCTAATAAATAGATATATTTTGATTCAACATTATCGAGGATAGTTGTATGGTCGATATTCCAACCTTCTAAACAAGTTCCTGACATTTGAGCGGTGGTAAAGTTAGTACCTATTGCTAATGTTTCGGTTAAATTTGCGTTGTTTAAATTGGCAGCTTGTAGGGAAGCTTCTCCTAAGTCTGCTAGTTTAAAATTGGCGTTACTAAGGTCGGCACTTATGAGGTTTGCTCCTCTTAAGTTTGCTCCTATAAATTCTTGGTCTTTTCCCCATCCAGTTATTAATAATTCTCTGACTTTTATATCTTCTAATATGGTTTTTTCGACTCTGGCAAATTTTAAATATTTGGTTTGTCGGTAGAATGTGCGGGTGGTATTAGCAAATCGGAAATTTGTGCTTTTAAGAATGGCGTGACTAAAGTCGGTATCGGTTAAATTAGCATTTTTAAAATTGGTGCCTCCTAAAGCTCCAATAGCAACAGCAAATTTTAGAATGAACAGATTATTTTCGTCTTCCTCTAATATCTTTTTTGCCAGATTTTTAGTTATTAATATTAGGGTTAAAGAAATAGCGATCGCCAGAATGGTTAACATTACGACATAAGGTATTTCCCATTTTTTTATTTGATTTTTAGCAGCAATTCCTGTTCCAACTGCTGTGATAAGATTCACCGATACTAATGCTGAATTTACTAGCCGTTTACCAGAGATAATTTCAGCTAAAATAATTCCTAAACTGAGAGTAAAAATTAACACTAATATTGCTATTGCAGAGATAACAAAGCTAAAAATTATAATCACAGCTTTATTTTCAGAATCGTCATTATTAGTGAAGAAATTAATGAAGGCTCTAATCATTTCACCAAATCTAAAATCTGTCATCCACTCTGACAATTTAATAACTGTGTTAGAGGATGTATCTGTCATTCCAAAAAAACTAAAAAAATTTACTATTTTCTCGTCATCAAGACCCAGGGATGCAAATATTACAGATATTGTTATCATCAAAATAATTAGAGTAAATAAATGCCACCAAATTTTTTTAATTCCCTGGCGAACTATTATTAGTAATAAGCCAATATTGATAAATTCTAGGAGAGGAAAAATAACTGCACCAATCTGAATTGGAATTACTTGACTTCTTTTACTAGAGATAAGTCTGATGGGAATAACAGTAGCACCACCTGCACCTACACCTGCAATTAAAAATAAGATAATTACCAGAATAAAAATAAGTCTAGTTTGAGATTTTGTTAATCCTGCTAAAGCATAATTGAACTTAGCACCCGTGAGATTTGCTCCGGTAAAATCTGCTCCTCTTATATCTGCATTAGAAAAGTCTTCACCAGTCAAATCTTGATTTTTAAAAGAACGACCTTGATAATTTTTGCGTTGTTGTTTTAATGAATGAATTAGCATAATTATTTACCCTTGAAAATTGAAAAAGTTTTTGTTCGTAGTAAAGCTCTCAGCCCTAGATATATATTTGTTGAAGTAATTATTCATTATTAATTGCTGATAACTGAAAAGAGATCCCCCCTAACCCCCCTTGGAAAGGGGGGAGTTTTCAGGGTAGTTTTTTCTTCGTTTTCTTGATAAATTGTTTAGCATAAT
>NZ_JBNHEQ010000234.1:7940-18608 GCF_050016015.1 Dapis hubbardiae BLCC-M172 | reverse complement strand
TATTTACCTCGGAAAGTTTAAGTAGAAAATTGAAAATTTGTTTATTCAGTTAACTGATGAAAGAGATCCCTCCTAACCCCCTTTATAAAGGTGGGGATTTTCCGGGTGGTTTTTTCTGCGTTGTCTTGATAAGTTGTTTAGCATAATTATTTACCTCGGAAAGTTTAAGTAGAAAATTGAAAATTTGTTTATTCAGTTAACTCATACTATTTTAATCTTAAGCTCCCTTTTAATCTTAATCCCCCCTTTCAAAGGGGGGTTTGGGGCGATTAAACTCCACCACATCTTTACCAGGAATAACTGATAACTTTTTCCAACTTGGAGAAACTTCTGCGGAATTTTGACAAATAACTGGCAACCAACTTGCGCCAGGAAATTTATCTTCCATTACTTGTAATTTTTCCCTCGCTTCTCGCACGGAAATATATAGAGATTTACCATTCGTAAATGACTGGAGAAAATCCTGTAAAAATTTCTGAGCAACTACATCTGGAACTTGTTCTCGCATAACAATAATTGCGGGAATATGTAACTTCGCAAGTTGCCGAGCTAAACCTAATCCATCGCAAGAATTAAAAATCGTTAATTGTAGACCTTTTCTAATAGTTGTTGCTAGGGAATTTTCTAATTCCTCAATTGTCATTTTTGTTTCGTTTCCTAAATAAAAGCATCCGGTACTTCCGTCAGGCTTACTTTTACTATGACCAGAAAAACAAATAATATCCCAACCTTTTTCATCCCATAATTTTTCATCTAATTCTTGGCGACTTGGTTTAACTAAAGAAAAAATTTCGGCTTTGCTGGATAGACTAGACAAATATTCTTTATCTGCTTCAACATTTATTCCTTTGTCATCTCCAAAAATTGCTAAGATACGAATTTTTTCTCTGGCAATATTTAACTTTTCGACTCGGTTAGCTTCTGGCAAACCTATAGCAGTTTCAGCAAATTGATAATCTGAGAAAAAATTCCATAGGTGCCAGGGAAGTCGCTGCATTAAAATATCTTCAGATTGGATAATTAATCGTACTTTGTCTGAGGGATGAAATTTAGTTCGTAGCTCCTTTTCTATTTGGTTAAAACTTGGAGTATTTAACCAGTTGTTGAGGAGAAGTCGCCACTCTTTCTCTAATTCCCGAATCTGACTAATTATTTTCTGAGCTTCTTTTTCCATATCTTTTTTGGAAAAATTTGTTGTCTGCTGTTTCTTCATTTTGATTCTAGGAAGGGAGCCGAAATTTCCATAGCATTCTCTTAATTGTTCATATTTTTGGCTCCAGTTTTGATAGAGTTGAGGAATTTCTGAACTTGCGGGTAATTTACCACTTAAAGAAATTGGTAAAGGATGAGAGTCTAACCAAATATTAGCTCTAATAACTGGAAAACCTGTGGCAAAACTTCCCCCTTCAAAATTGAGAGTCACCAAATAATTAGCAGCGGTTGATTTTTGAAATATCTGATTAACCAAATCTTTCATATTTTTATTTTGCTCTTCCGAACGATAATTTTGTTTCTTTATTTCTGCCAACTCAATCTGATACTTTCTCTCACTTTCCTGAATATTTTGATTGATCTGTCGTTTGGTTTCTTGTAATTCTTGGTGATATTTTTTCTCTAATAATTGAACATTTTGCTCGTAGATTTCCATAAACTCTCGATGGATTTTTTCCTTCTTCTGAGTTTCTGGAGGTACATCGATTTTAATTACTACTACTCCATCACCTTTATTTTCCATCCCTCGAATTTTCATGGGGGTGTCTTCGTTTTCTATTTGTATTGTTTTGAAAGAAGACATAAAGGCTGTAAAGTCAACTCCATTTCGGAATATTAAATCTACAGTATTTAAGACTTCTGTGAATAATTTTGTAAAGTCTCCTTCTTGGAAATATCCACTACTAGGGCGACGCTCTCTATCGTCTGTTTCTGGTTTGGCTTCTTCTAATAAATAGATATATTTTGATTCAACATTATCGAGGATAGTTGTATGGTCAATATTCCAACCTTCTAAACAAGTTCCTGACATTTTAGCGGTGGTAAAGTTAGTAGCTATTGCTAATGCTTCGGTTAAATTTGCATTGTTTAAATTGGCAGCTTGTAGGGAAGCTTCTCCTAAGTCGGCTAGTTTTAAATTGGCATTACTTAAGTCGGCACTTATGAGGTTTGCTCCTCTTAAGTTGGCACTTATATATTCTTGGTCTTTTCCCCATCCAGTTATTAGTAATTCTCTGACTTTTATATCTTCTAATATAGTTGCTTCGACTCTGGCAAATTTTAAATATTTGGTTTGTCGGTAGAATGTGCGAGTGGTATTAGCAAATCGAAAATTTGTGCTTTTAAGAATGGCATGACTAAAGTCGGTATCGGTTAAATTAGCATTTTTAAAACAGGTGCCTCCTAAAGTTCCAATGGCAACAGCAAATTTAAGAATGAAAAGATTATTTTTGTCTTCAGCTAATATCTTTTTTGCGATTTGTCTGGTTATTAATATTAGGGTTAGAGAAAGAGATACAGCTACGATAACAACCATCCAGTGATAAAATATTTTGTCTTGATAATAGTCATCTGAGTTTTTAGCAAGAATCCTTGTGGTAATTAATGCCAGTGTTCCTGCTCCAGCTACTGCTATATTTGCTAACCATTTTTCAGTCATAATTTCAGCTAAAACTACTGCTAAACTGAGAGTAAAAATCAAGACAAATATTGCGAAGACAGAGATAATCAAGCTAGCAATTATATCGATAGAGCTACCATCATTTAAGTTCTGAACAATACTGCTAAATCTGAAATATCTTAACTTTCCAGTCCATTCAACAAACTGTGCTTCTGTAATTCCCAAAAAACTGAAAAATTTTCTGAACAAAGCATACCATTCTCTAGCATTTTCCTCTCCTATACCAAGCACTCCAAGTATGGAAACTATGACCATTGTTAGAGGAACTACAGAAAATAAATATCCTATTGTTTTTTGAATGCTTTGACGAATAGTAATTACCAATATACTAATATTGACAAATTCTATAAATATAAAAATAATTGCACCGATAGGAATAGGAATTGGTTTTGTTGGTTTTGGAAGGATAAAACCTGTGGGAATATCAACAGCAACAGTTGCAGCTATTCCTGCAATTATAGATAGGATAACTGTAATAATAAATAGTCGAATAACCTGAGATTTTGTTAATCCTGCTAAAGCATAATTGAACTTAGCACCCGTGAGATTTGCTCCGGTAAAATCTGCTCCTCTTATATCGGCAAAAGAGAAGTCTTGATTAGTCAAATCTTGATTTTTAAAAGAACGACCTTGATAATTTTTGCGTGCTTGTTTTGATGGATAAGTTAGCATTAGATACACTCCTGAAAGTTGAAAAAGTTTTTGTTCGTAGTTGGGCTTCAGCCCTAGATATATATTTGTTGAAGTAATTATTTATGATTAATTGCTGATAACTGATAACTGTTAACTGATAACTGAAAGAACGACCTTGATAATTTCTACGTTGTTGTTTAGATGAATGAATTAGCATAATTATTTACCCCTGAAAAATTAATTAGAAAATTTATTTACTACTCGGTCGAGATTTCCTGTAGGGGCAAACGGCCGTTTGCCCCTACAACAATTGAATAATTACTAAGAAGATGAATTTTCCTCTAACCAATTTTCTAAATCTGCCAAAACTGCTTTGACATCCAAAGTAGGGGCGAATGGCCATTCGCCCCTACTCAATTGATCGGGATTATAGGGATTAACAATTGTGAGAGATTGAATGACTTTTTCCCCTCCATAAATTATGGCATTGAGAAAACTAATTAAAATGTCTGTACTCTGTTCCGAACCGAATATTTTTTTAAAGGCATAATCAATTTTGGGGCTGATAAATTTCATAGTAATTTGTCTCCTTTGATAATTAATAGAGGTACATTACTCGCGGGCAAGATGCCTATAAATAACTGTTAACTATTTTCCTCAAAATTTCCTGTAGGGGCAAAAGGCCGTTTGCCCCTACAACAATTGAATAATTACTATGAGGATGAATTTTCCTGTAACCAATTTTCTAAATCTGCCAAACTATTAAAATTTAAAAATACCTTGACCAAACTTTCTAAATTTGCCAAAGGTAGAGTTTCTATCCGATATTTAATATTTTCAGAAACTTCTCCAAAACGTTGAGTAATTAAAACCATAACTAGAAAAATTGTTTGTTTAATTCTTCCTTGCTCTTCCGCATAAATTATCCGCTCTTTTTCATCTTGCATTGTTCTTTCTAGACGCTCAACTATTGACTGATAACTGTTAACTGATAACTGATAACTGAAAAAAGACATCATATCTTCACTTTGCTGATGAGATGTGGCAAATTTTTCCTCCTGACTAAGAGATTTATCCAAAGACTTTTCAGTTAATTTACCCACATCTTCTTGATAAAACTTAGTCAACTGCTGATGAATTTTTCCCTTACTCGCATCTTCAGGTACGCCAATTTTAATTATCACTATTCCATCCCCCTTATTTTCCATACTTTGAATCCTCAAAGTAACTCCTGAATTTTCTTTTTGCACCTGCTCCAAAGCAGACATAAAAGCTTTACCATTAATCCCATTACGGAAAATTAAATCCACAGTATGAAAATTTTCAGCAAATAAACTTGTAAAATCTCCCGGTGCAAAATTTCCACTACTAGGGCGACGTTCCCTATCATTTGTTTGTGGTTTTTCCGACTCTAATAAATAGATATATTCCGACTCAACTTCATCCAAAATAGTGGTGTGATTAATATTCCAAGATTCTAAACAAACTCCTGTCATTTTTGCCTGGGTAAAATTAGTACCTATTGCCAAAACTTCTTTTAAATTTGCTCCATCTAAACAAGCACCTTCCAGAGCTGCTTCGCTCAAATCTGCTATTGTTAAATTGCTCCGAGTTAGGTCAGCATTTCTGAGATTTGCGCCTCGAAGATTCACACTTATATATTGTTGGTTTCTACCATTTCCTGTCACTAACAATTCTCGAATTTTCGGGTCAATTAATATTGTGGTTCCGATTCTAGCAAATGTTAAATATTCGGCTTTGCGCCAGAGAGTATGAGTCACATTTGCTAATCTAAAATCTGTACTTTTTAGGCAGGCATTACTAAAGTTAGTCTCGGTAAGATTAGCATTTTTAAAACTCGTTCCTCCTATGGCTCCAATAGCAACAGCAAGTCGGCGAATAGTTAGATTATTTTCGTCTTCCGTTAAGATTTTTCTGGCAAGATAACTAGCTATTGAGATTAATAATATAGATATAGATATAGCTATTACATAAGTGCCAATACCTAAAACAACTCCCTTTGTAGGTTCCGAGCTAAATAGAAATGTTCCATAGCGATCGTCCATATTTCTTACGACACTTCCAGTAATAATAATCGTGAAAATTATTGACCAAGCTATGACTGAATTTTTCTGGTGTTTTTCTAATTTTATTTCAGCTAAAACAACTGCCAGACTTAGGGTGGTAATTAATACTAATATTGCTCCGACAGAAATAATTAAACTGACAATTATACTAACGACTATATTTACAGAATCAGCGTCGGTTAGTAGGTTAGTTATTCCCTCAATAAGATTGCCACTTCGGAAAGCTTTTAACTCTTTTGAAAGTTCAATAATTTCTGGCGATGGAGGTCGATCGATTCCCAAAAATTTCAACCCTTTTGAGAGATTTCTTTCACTCATAGCAAAAGCTGCTAATACGGGAACTATCAATATTATTAGGGGGATGCCAGAGAATAAATATGCTAAAGTTTTTTTGATTCCTTGCCTAATTGTGACTAATAGTGAGCAAATGTTTATCAGTTCCAGGAGTAAAAAAATAAATAAACCGATGTGAATGGGAATAAGATTACTAGGTTTAGGAACAATAAATTTGAGAGGAATATAAACTGCTGTAAATGTGGCAAAAGCTGAAGTTGCCGAAAGGAAAAAAATCAAAATAGAAAGTATGATTTTCCAAGGTTTTGTTAATCCTGCTAAAGCATAGCTGAAGTTAGCACCTGTCAGATTGGCATTTGTGAAATTTGCACCTCTAATATCTGAGTAGGAAAAATCTTCATGGGAGAGGTCTTGATTTTTAAAAGAACGACCTCGAAGATTTCTTCGGCGATAATTTTCTAGATAGTTTTCCATGATTTTTTTTAATTAGGAAATAGTGTGGGGAGTTAGTCGAGTAACCAATCATCAGAATGAGTAATTATCTTGACTAATCCACTGAGAACTTGATTGTAATTTCCATAAATTTCTCTTGCTTTTTCAACTTTAATGTACTGACATTTAACTGCAAATTTTAACCAAACTTGAGTCTCTGCGACCTCTGCTTCACAGTCACTTAATTTAGCCACAAAACCAGCTTTATATCTGCGTTTTCTCCAAGCTTCTGCCATATTGGCACAAACTGAACGAGAACTACGACGAATTTGATCGGTTAAAGAATATCTTTCTTCTACTGGGAAGTTTTTAGACTGGTCAAAAATTTCCATCGCTACCCAAAATGCCAATTGATAAATGGCTAAATCTTCATAAGTTCTAAAATACTTTTTACCTTTTTCTTCCATCTCGAAATTTAATCACAATTATTTTCCTATCAATACTCCCCACACTCCCCACACTCCCCACACTATTCCAACTATTCCAAACAAAAATATTCAGTAATTATTGCCTCTCCTAACGCTACAGCAATACTAAACTTTTCCCCTCTTTCAGCAAATAATTGAAACTGAATAAAATTATCCGCATCGCGAGATTCTACATCCATTAATTCCTCCCCTTTTTCATCCATAACTATTAACTTAATTCCCGGTGATAAATAAATTTTTTCCCCCATGGAATATACTTGAATTCTAATATTTGCTTCCTCAGTTTCCCACTCAGTTTCCGGTAACCAACTCACAACTAAACCAACCGACTCCTCAACCAGTCGCATTCCTAGATCGATCTTCTTACCCCGCGATATTCTAACTGAACGGGAAGAAAGATTTTCACTACTACGATAACTAGAAGAAATTTCCAGTTGTTCAACATTTAAAATTGACTCAACAGTTTCCCAACCAGTTTCAAATATTCCATCTAACCATTGCAGCAAATTTGTAGAAGTAGAAGTTTGGCGATCGCTTCCTAATCTTTCCTCATACAACATCCGCAATAAATTCTGATTTTCTAACAACGCTCCCCACTTCTCAAACTCCACCTCCAACCGAGAATAATAACCAGGCGATCGCCCCAACTCTCTGACTAAAGCAGTCGCTTCATCTCCAGATAAACTCCCTACTGTTGCTACTTCTGGTTTTGGGAGTGGGCAAATTTCCCGCGCTACCCACATCACGTTTAAGTCTTCCGTCATAAATTCTTGTCCTAAATAATAGATGCGCTCGAATTCGTCATAGTTTGCTTCATTTTTCAGGTTTTGATAACTGGTGTAACCCCAAATTCTCATCCGCTCTTCTTCTGGTTCCACCAGTGCTGCTAAATAATAGTCGCCCACCCAAGTTGGTAAGTCTACCCACTCTTGAGGAATGGCAAATGTTTCTGTATCTATTTCTTCAGTTGGAATGAGAATAATTCTAGTTTCTCCGATAGTAATAGCACTACCATTTACCACTTCCCAAATTTGATTTAAAGTTTCTAAGTTAGGTGATATTTGTGGTTGTGTTTCTGGTGGTTCATCTTCTGCTAAATATTTCATCATTATATTTAAACAGAGATGATTTAAAAAAGCATTCCATCGCGCTGCATCATTAGAATATTTGGGTAATTCTTGCCAAACTTGTTCAATTTCTTCTGGAGAAAATTCTAATATTAATTGGTCTGGATATACTATTGTTAATTCATCTATTGTTAGTGACATTTTTTGTGTTACTGACATTTTTTATTTCTCCTGTTTTTTATAACTATTAGCAGTTATAGCAATCCCAAATTAAATAATTTTATCGTAGGGGTTTGGTTGACAAATCCTATCTTAGCTTTGGTTTGGAGACCAAACCCCTACATTATTAAGAAACCGTGTTTGTATTTATATAACCCACAGAAGTGAAATCTACTGACACAAACCCGGTTTCTACGGGAAAAGAATTTAACTTCTGGCTTCTAGTATGGGCGAATAGCCATTCGCCCCTACTGCTGTTAATTCCAAATTGCATAAGGCGCTTCTTCTTTCAACCATTCTTCTACAAAGCTAACAATTCTTTTGTTTCGAGAATTAGATAAAGAAATATCCATTTTTTCTTTTATCCATTCCTGCAAAAATATCTCTAGATTTTGCTTGACTATTTCAATTTCTTGAGTAATTGTTTGAGAAGAAACCTTCAGCTTTTCTGCCACAGTCTCCAGCTTTAATTTTTCACCATAATATAATCGTAGTATCAGAATTTTTTCCTGATTATTTTCCCCTAATTTTTGCTCTAATGCTGCCTCAAAGTGCTGTTTAAAATAGGGCTTTAAGTATTCCTTTAAAGCTTGATTTTGTTCTTTGATAATTTCTTCATTGGGAGTAATTTCTAAATTTGCTTGACTCCATTTTCCCAAAGCTTCCAAAAGCTTTTTTTCACTCCGTTTGATTTTTCGAGATATTTGATATTGCTGTAAACCAAATATTTCCTTCATTTCAGTTTGCGAGATTTCCAAACCATAATATAGTTGCATTAGTTTCTGAGATTCTAGGGGTAGTTTGGCAAACTCATCCAAACAAATGGAAGCTATTTGCTGTGTTTCTTCTAGTTCTATTTCTCGTTCTGGATGATTCAATTTAATAAATTCAGTTTGGTTGTCTCCATTTCTTTCCAATAAATTTATATCAGTCTTGTCATCAATATAAATATAATCATTTGCTGCGTTTATACAAGTAAAAATCTTTTCTTTAATTGTCTGAAAATTAGTTATTTCTTCCAGGCGATCGCTTTCATCCGTTGAAAGTTTTTTGTTATATTCAGAACATCGTAAATTATAGTATTTTTGAATTTCTTCCCACTGTGTTTGATTGGGTTCCGGTAACTTTCCTTCATTTTTTTTAGGTTGACTATTGCAATAAATTTCTCTGTAGCATTTTACTACTAAAACATAACTTTTAATTTCTTTTTTTGTCTTAATTCCTGACTTAGCTTTTAGAGCTTCTATCAATATCTTGTCACTCAAATATTTAAGTACAGACCAAGTTGAATATCTACGAAATTCTCTACCTACATAAGCTATTTTTCTGACTTCTCTTTTTATTTGCCGTTTTCCCCAGGTCATCGGATTACTGTCTTTAAAATTATATGTTTTATAGATGTTTATCGGTTGGGATGCAATTTTTCTTGCCTCTTGAAAACAATCTAATCTGGTAGAGTTTAGTTTTAGTAGTCTTAATTGTTTATACAATTCCCCCCTCTCAACTACCCAAAAGCAGGCTTCTTCTAAATATGCTGATAAGTTTTTTTCATCTGATTTAGTCTGATTATTTTTTTGCATTTTTGCAATAAAAATTTTCGCAATATCTTCGGCTGTTCCATCGGGAAAAGATTGATATATACGCTCAAAATTCTTGGCTAAATTAGGTATTTTTAGGAAATTATTGACTTTCAGGTTATTTAGTTTTTCTTCTACATCGAAGAAGGTTGAAAATTGTTCTTTGATATTTCTGTTAAGACTCATATTTGCACCTTTGATATATATGTAATGTTTGAAAAAATTGAATTTTGTTCTCTTGGTAAGCATTTAGCTATTAGCAGTCAGCTATCAGCTTTTTTATAACAATTTTATGTGAGGTTGCACTTTAATTATTAAGTAATTAAATATGCCGAAAAACCTTTTTGATAATTACCAGTTAGGAGTGTGTTAATTATTCTTATGTTTACTTCTTCCCCACTTCCTAACTCCCCTATTTCCTACTGCCTGCTCCCTACTCCCTAAGTTCAGTAACATAGGTAGATACTTTCTATCGCAATATTTATGGAACGAATTGAAGTCTGCCCATACGGGTTTCATATTCCAAAATAGAACAACAAATTTAACATCTTGGAAAGCAGAAGGGTTGTAAAAAGAAGGGGATAATAGATAGTAATTTTTTTGATATTTCATTGTAAGTTTAATTCTAAACAATGGGGAATAAATCACAATAAAATTATAGCGATCGCTTCCTAAAATTATTAATTTATGTCATTTTTAGAACGCCTAAAAATGTTGTTTAATCTTGTATTGTTTTCATTGAAAATTAAATCTGTAAAGTAGTAGGAATATTGTGTTCCTGTGGATCGGTTGAACAGAAATGTATGAATTTTTTCTGTAGGGGCAAAAAGGCGTTTGTCCCTACAATGCGATCAACATTATTAAAAAAGAAAGATAGATATCTGGGAATAACGATTAATATTCTAGATCATAATTCAGTCAAAAGTAAAGATTGAGAACAGCAATTTTTGTAAAGATTTGATGAAGCAAAATTTTTTCTAGTAATTTCCCAAAACAAGTGCATAAATTTCACTTCTCAACATAGAGGAATTTAGAGAAGCTTTTTTCAACAATTAATAATTACCTCTTCTTATAAAGAAGAAGATTGGCTAATAGGAGTTTTTTTATCCATGAATGGAGAGGCTGTATACCTTAATTTTTGGGTCAATATTTGATGCAGCAAAATTTTTTCTAGTCATTTCCCGAAACAAGTGCATAAAT
>NZ_JBNHEQ010000234.1:0-7840 GCF_050016015.1 Dapis hubbardiae BLCC-M172 | reverse complement strand
AGTTATCCAAATGTTGTCTCGTTTCATTAACTTAAATAGAATTGCTTTCTTGGCCAATATTATTACTTTGATAACAATCACTTGCCCATCAACAGCAACAACATTTGCTTTGATAAATATCCCTGAAACCGCAAATTTACTATTGACTCCACAAGCAGAGGAAGAAGAACCAGGAAAAACCGTTCCTCCAAATTAATTAGCTATAAAAAAGTATCTGTTTGTAGTTGTACTTGAGTGCTAGCAAAGATATTTTGCGCTAAAGCACAACAACTACGAACTAATATTTATATTCATGTGGTGACTCGTTCAAAGCATACTGCCGAAACTGTTGCCATATATCTCGTGCTTCCTCCGTATCTCCCCTAGCTTCCAATAACCTCGCCAGTAACTTGTAAGCGATCGCACGGGTGTTCATTAATTCAATGGCCTCCCGCAAGTAAGTTTCTGCTTCTGTATAACGTTCTTGTTCGAGCAAGGCCCAACCCATATTTTTGAGCAAAGCATAGCGAACAACGGGGTCATTTTCAGCGTTCTTTTTCTGGAAACCTTGTTCGAGTAGCTCAATAGCTTCCGAGTATTGTTTTTCTAGGATATAAAGTCGAGCTAGGTTGTTATCAACTTGGGAAAGTTGGCTTTCAATAGCAATATGGTACTCACTTTTTGCTTTGTCAAGTTGGTGCAGTTTTTCATAAGTTGAACCCAGGTTATAATGTGCTTTTTTGTAGTTGGGTTTTAACAGTAAAGCACATTGGAAATAAAACCGAGCTGGTTGATATTGTTCTGCTAAATAATTATCAACTCCACAGTCGTTGAGCTGTTGATGAAGTTTGGGAAATAGTAACCGGAAAGTTGCCAAGGATAGTAACAGTAAACTCACCCACCAAATATGGTCTTTAGTTCTGGTGGGATATTTTTCTGCTAATACTTTTTCTATCCAGTTTCGATTAAAAACTTGAGCATAGATGGGATTATAAACTTTTAACTTCCCTTCTTTTTTCCGAACTATACCTGCCAATTGTAATTCTGTTTGTAAGAGATTATTTTTTGCCTTAATTTTTCCCCGTTGTAAAATTTTATGATACAAGCTTAATAATTTGTAGGTAGAATATTTGCTAGTGAGGAGGCGATTCTCTATTATCTGTAAATGTTTTGGTTCATCGTGAAATTTCCAGTTTTCAATAATACTTGATACTGTCAATTTCTCCACCTCCTCTTTTTCTGACCCTGTAGGAATTTTTATAAGTGATGTTAAAACTAATTGACATAATTTTTGTGTTAAAAATGGTTGTCCTCCCGTCCAATAAATTATTTCTTTGAGAACTTCTTGACGACGATCTACTTTTTCTAATAATCCCTCCGCTAAAGGTAACGACCCTGAAAATTCTAAACTTTCTAATTCAATTCTATTACCAATAATAGTATGGGAAAAATCAGAAATTTCTACAACCCCAAACAAAGCAAAAGTTAAACGTCGATATGCTGAATTATTTTCTCGTTTTTGATAAAAAGATTGAATCAAACTCAGAAAAAATTCTAGAGATAAATCCGATATCCGCAAACAATCTACTTCATCAATAAAAATTACAATATTTTTGTCAATTTTAGTGAAAACAACCTGTTCGATAAATTCAATCAAACGTTCTTGAGGTTCTAAAGTTTCTCGTTCCAACCACCAACTTAAACAGTCAACTTCCAGTTGCAAACCACTAGCTATTTCTTGCACAATACAGGCATAAATTTGTCCGACATTACTCTCTTCTCCAACAATTGCCATGAGGTCTATTTCCACACAAGCAATTTCTTCTTTTCGCAGTCGGTTTGCCGTCCTAATTCGCAAACTTGACTTACCAGTTTGTCGGGCATTAAAAACATAACAATACTCTCCTTTTTTTATAGCCTTATAAATCTCAGTATCTGCTAGTCTTACTATGTAATTAGAATGAGATAAATCTAGACCACCTCCAACTTTATAATAAAAATTAGATTCATAAATTCCATTCATTAGATATCTCCTAAATAATTTTCAAAATACAAACGATAAAGTTTGCATCTAACTAATATTTTGCCATCCTGATATTTGACTAATCCTAAATTTATAAGTGTCTTAATAGCATGATTTTCGATATTTCCTAAATAGTTGCCTTTAATTATGCTCAGAAAAACCTCAGCTAAATCTGAGTGCTGCTTTAAAATTGCTAAATATTCTTGTAAATGAGGACTATGATAAATACCATCTTTTGTCGGAGCAGTTTCTAAAATTTTCTCGAATGTCATGTCATTACGAGTTTTAAGACTATCAATAGTCAACCTCACTAAATAAGGATGACCTTCTACCATATTCATTAGTTCCCTAACCTGTGAATTATCTAAATTAAGCTGATAAATTTCAGCTAATTGTTGAACTTCTTCGAGGTTAAATTCTGGTAATTCAATAGCCGTACCGATATTAAATGGGGATTGATTGGGATTTATTTTAGTATCGGTATTCGGAGCATAAGAAATAACTACTCTGAGTTTTTGCCAAAGAGAATTTCTACTAGCTTTATCATTCCAAGAGCGGAGCATACCCAAGAAATCTTGATAAATATTTTCGTTGAGGAAAAGCAATTCTAAATTATCTAAACATAGAAATAATGAGTTGTTTAATTTCTGCAATAAATACTTTTCAAAGTAGTTAGTACAGGTCATTTTACTGCCGAAAGTTTTAGTTAAATTATCCCACTCATTTAATTTAGGAGGTAGTTCTAATTTATCCTTAATGTTTAGTTGATTACTGACATTGGCATATAACCAACGCAATAATTCATTCAATTCGGATAAATGGCTATTGTCAGCTTCCTGAAAACTAATAGATACAGTTTGGTATTTTTTTTTCATTTTTACTTGCTCTAATACTTGATTGATTAAAATAGTTTTTCCCATTTTTTTCGGCGCTTTAATTCTGAGAATAGAGTTAGTAAATAACAGGCTTTCGTAAAGTTGTTCTTCGATTAATGGGCGTTTGACATATTTTTGTACTTCAGGATTTTGTGAAGGATTGGTATTTTGAGGTTGTTTAGATTCTCCAGTATTTATAGTTGTGGTATTTTCATTATTTTTGAGTTCCTGATAATCAGTTTCTTCTAACTTTAAATCAAAATAGCTAAAAAAGTCTTCTAGACTTCCTAACCGAACTCCGTAGTTCCTATCAATAATTCTAGAAACAGTAGTCCGATATAATCCAGATTCTCTAGCAATTTCACTACAGTTGCATCCTTGTGGTAATTTCTCATCAACTTTCTTTTTTCCTGCTTCTGTTAGGATATAACCCATTATTACACCATCCTGATAATTAATGTTGTCGAAGATCGACAACATTGAAAAATACTTTTGTCGATTTTAACTCAATTTATTCTGAATATATTACCCTGCAATGATTTTTGGATTTGTCAATTAAAGTTGTCGAAGATCGACAATTTTTTTGTCTTTCCATACTGTATAATCTGTAATTAAGTTATTCGCAATCGCATTTTTACAGAGGTATTACTGAAAGAAATTAAGGAAGAAGGAAGAATTAAGAAGGAAGAAGTAAGAAGGAAGAAGTAAGAAGTAAGAAGGAAGAATTAAGAAGGAAGAATTAAGAAGGAAGAAGAAGGAAGAAGGCTTTAGTTATCTAGGAGAGAAGTAAGAAGAAAAGGAAAAATCTTAAATATGGTAAATATTTCCCCAACTTTTATACGCTCCGATACCAGCGGACATGATATTACTCCTGACTCCTAAAAAATTACCTAGCTATTTGTAGCAAAAATTTATTACACTGGTATAATTTCCAATAGAATGATTTGCTAAAAATATTTTTTTTCTTTCCTCTCTATAAATAGAGAGACTTTATACCTTTATTTTTCGGTTAAAAGCAAAATAAAATAATAATTTGTAGCAAATATTTATCTATATAAATTACCAATGGATAATTGATAATTAGAGAGAGTTTTTATGATGCACTCTCCATTATCCATTAATCAACATACTGGTAAGGTACAAAATTCGTTTATTTGAGGAATTTTGTCAGCATTCAGCTATCAGCTACTAATGAGATAAAAATAAGAGGAAGAGTTTAACAATTAATAATTATTAATTACCTCTTCTGTAATAGAGGGATTGGCTAAAAGGAATTTTTTTTCTTCTCTTGGTCGATTGGATATGGCGAGGTTCCCTCGCCATATCCAATCGACCGCTTTTTTCTCCATGAATGGAGAGGCTTTATATCTTGATTTTTTGGTAAAAGCAACCCTTGAAATTGAGAGAGAATTAAAAGTTACTGCTAAAGTAAGGTCTTTTAACCTGATAAATAATTATTCATTATTTGCGCTCTAGCTGACTGCTAAGAGCTGAATGCTTACGGAAGTTTTGATTAAGCATGAGAGTAGGTAGGGACGTTGTATGCAACCTCCCTACGAAGAATTAAAGATAATAATAATTAACATTAACTGAGTTAAAATTAGCAAAAAAATTAAAATATAGGTGTTAACTACTTAATAACTGAAGTGTTAGCTAAGTATAGCATTAATCCATGGTAATTGGGATAAATTGAGAAATCTTATAAATATAGCAATCCCCGCATAGGTTGCGGTTCAATAATTGATAATTGATAATTACCTCTTCCTAAAAGGAAGAGGATTGAATAAAAGGAAAATAAATTCATTGTTTATCCTTTAAAGGAGAGGCTTTAAACCTTAATTATTGGGCAATAAAAAAGTAGAAAAAAAACTGAACCCCCCGCCAGTTTCCTGTTGCATTTTCTCTAAAAGCGGTAAGATTTTTATACACAAATAAAATAGGATTGCTATAGTATAAGCGCGAACTAAATAAAATCTTAAAAAAATAGGTTGACTTATTGAATGATAACTATTTTTTTTCTATATTAAAATAGAAACTTTAACAAATAATTGGAGAAAATTTGATGCAAGTTGCCCCCAAACCAGAAACAACAACAATTAACCATTCCCCACCAGAAACCATTACCCTTGATGTCAGTGGTATGAAATGTGCTGGATGTGTTAAAGCAGTAGAGCGACAATTAACTCAACAAACAGGCGTTATCTCCGCTCGCGTCAACCTGGCAACCGAAGTCGCAACAGTTGAATGCCAAACAAACCAGATCGATCCAAACACTCTCGCTCAAAAACTCACAGATAACGGTTTCCCCACTCAACCACGCCTCGACACCTCCGAAACAGATGCTGCGAAGAAACAAACCGAACGCCATCGCCAAGAAATTAAACAACAAATTTGGCGGATAGCGATCGCTTCTTTACTACTAATTCTCTCAGGTATCGGACATTTAGGACACTTCATCGGCTCAGAAATTCCTATTGTGGGGAATATTTGGTTTCATGCAGTTTTAGCTACTGTCGCTCTATTACTACCAGGACGAGAAATAATCATCGACGGCGCTCGGAGTATGTTACGCAACGCTCCTAATATGAACACTTTAGTTGGTTTGGGTGCTGTTACTGCTTATACTGCTAGTATTATTGCTTTGTTATTTCCACAGTTGGGATGGGAATGCTTTTTTGACGAACCTGTAATGATACTTGGTTTCATTCTCTTAGGTAAAACTCTTGAGCAACAAGCAAGATATCGAGCAGCATCTACCCTACAGTCATTAATTGCACTCCAACCAGCAACTGCACGTTTAGTTCCTGCACCCAACGGTAACAATAATTCTTCTGAGTCTGTGGAAATTCCTGCCTCACGAGTCAAGGTGGGAGAATATTTACAAGTATTACCAGGGGAAAAATTTCCTGTGGATGGGGAAATATGTGATGGTAAAACAACTGTAGATGAGTCTATGCTTACCGGGGAGTCGATACCTGTAGTTAAAGAATTTGGTGCTAATGTTGCTGCGGGAACCATTAATAAGTCTAGCGCTATAGTTATCCAAGCAACTCGCACAGGTTCAGAAACTACATTAGCTCAAATTGTCAAATTAGTTGAAACTGCCCAAACTAGAAAAGCACCCATTCAAAATTTAGCAGATACGGTGGCAGGGTATTTTACTTATGGCGTGATGACTATTGCTAGTCTGACATTTTTATTCTGGTATTTTGTCGGTACTAATATTTGGTCTCACGTTTTGCAGACATCCAGTCACGAGGGGATGATGATGAGTCATTCTACTTCTCCTCTACTTTTGAGCTTGAAATTAGCGATCGCTGTTTTGGTTATTGCTTGTCCTTGCGCGTTAGGTTTAGCAACACCAACTGCTATATTAGTTGGTTCGGGTGTGGGAGCGCAAAGAGGTTTGTTAATTAAAGGTGGGGATGTATTGGAAAAGGTGCATGAGTTAGATACTGTCGTTTTTGACAAAACTGGAACTTTAACTACCGGGCATCCGACTGTCACCGACTTAGTAGGGGATAACCCAGAATGGTTATTAAAAGTTGCTGCTACTGTAGAAAGTGGTGCGAGTCATCCTTTAGCAGAAGCAATTTTACAAAAAGCAGAGGAAGAAAATGTGGCGTTATTGCCAGCAACAGATTTTTATACTGAACCAGGTTTGGGAATATCTGCTGTTGTTGATGGTAAAGTGGCTTTAGTTGGTAACTGGGAATGGTTGAATAAGCATCAAGTTGTTGTTGAGAAAGAAAATATTCCCACTTTAACAAGCAAAACAACAGTTTATGTTGCTGTAGATGGAGTATTAGTTGGAATTATTGGAGTTAGTGATGTTTTGCGCAATGATACTCAGGCAACAGTTAAACGTCTGCAAAATATGGGTTTAAGGGTAATGTTGTTGACAGGCGATCGCTCTTCTGTTGCCGTAACTATTGCGCAACAGTTAGGTTTACCTGCTGAAGATGTTTTAGCAGAAGTACCACCAGAAGGAAAAGCTCAGGCGATCGCTACTTTACAGTCAAAAGGTGAGAAAGTGGGAATGGTAGGAGATGGTATTAATGATGCTCCTGCTTTAGCTCAAGCGAATGTGGGTATTGGGATGCAAGCAGGTACAGATGTGGCGGTGGAAACTGCTGATATTGTATTGATGCAGGATAAGTTGATGGATGTGGTGGAGTCTATTAAACTAAGTCGCACCACTTTCAACAAAATTCGTCAAAATCTGTTTTGGGCGTTTGCCTATAATATTGTTGGTATTCCCGTAGCTGCGGGAGTATTGTTGCCAAGTTTAGGAATTATTCTTAGTCCTAGTGCAGCAGGTGCATTAATGGCGTTTAGTTCCGTGAGTGTTGTGACTAACTCTTTGTTATTGCGTAGCACATTTCGTTGAAATTAGACTGCAAGTAGGGACGTTCCATGGAGCGTCCCTAGACTATAGGAAGTAATCTCTTCAAACCCTGAGATTGCTTCCTTACGGAACCTTCTGTCTCCTGCCTTCTCAATTCTCAATTCTCAACGGAACCTTATACCTCCTGCCTTCTCAATTCTCAAGTTGTCATTGCGACGATAGGAAGCAATCTCAGGGGTTCGCGGAGATTGCTATCCGTTCCGGAATGCTCCGCAAACCTTCCACTCCGTTCCAGTCGCAATGACTTGGGTATAGCAATTATCAGGATTTTATAGAACCCCTGAAGGTATCTCCGCAAAGGTAAGGGTTTTTGCCAAAGGAGTCAGTCCTCAGTCCTCAGTAGTCAGGAGATGGAGAATAAAGAAATAGAGGAAAAAGGTAGAATTTTTTTGACTTACTTCATCATCTCCCCCACTCCCCCACTCCCCTACTCTCAATCTCTAATTTTAAATAGACCCCTTCAGGGGTTCTATATGAACGAAACCTTCTGACTCCTCAATTATCAATTATCAATTATCCATTATCCATTATTAATTACCAAGGACTACCAACCAT
>NZ_JBNHEQ010000233.1:0-9393 GCF_050016015.1 Dapis hubbardiae BLCC-M172 | reverse complement strand
AAATTTTTTATCTACTTTTTAATTTATCACAACCTATGCACGGATTGCTATATATTTTTATCAAATATCCCCATAAATCTAGGTTCCTATACAAAAGATTAAGTATTCAGCTATAAAAATCAACAACAAATTTGGCAATTAAGTCGAGAAAATTTGTAGAATTTGATTTGTAAATTTCTCAGTTTATTTGATGTCTTTGATTAGCCATAATCTTAATATTTTCGAGGTTTATAAATACTAATTCCAACTTTTTATCTCTATTGTGCTAGTAACGAATAGTTAAAAACTGACTGCTTTTTATGTAGCATTCCGTAGGAAATACTGACTTACTACAAATAAAACTAACTAAATAAATTTCTCAGACCCGAATCCATGCGTCGAAAATATATTTTAGGGGTTATTTTATTCTTTCTGGCTCTAACATTAACCATTTTACACGGGTCACTAACAAATATATATATAGATAAAGATAATCATCAACAACTAACTCAGATAAAAGAAGGAAAAGTATGGAAAAATTATAAGTTTCAACCAGAAAAATCCATTTTTTATCAATCTTTAGAAGAAGATTTTATCAAACCCCAAAATTTCTATAATCCTCAAACTGTTGTTAACAGAAAAAATCAACCTAGATTTAACAATATATCAACTTCACAATCTCAGCCTACTTACGAAGCAATTGATATTTTGTGGCTCTTACTTTGCTCTGGATTAGTATTTCTAATGCAGCCTGGGTTTATGTGTTTAGAATCAGGACTTACTAGGTCAAAAAATAACATTAATGTTGCTATTAAAAATTTAACTGATTTTGGTATTTCAGTTGCCTGTTTTTGGGGTTTTGGCTTTGCCTTTATGTTTGGAGCTTCTGCTACTGGAATAATTGGTCATAGTAATTTCTTCCTAGCAACCGATCTACAACCTTTTGACGCGGCCTTCTTTTTATTCCAAGCTATGTTTTGTGGCACAGCTACAACTATTGTTTCTGGTGCTGTGGCTGAACGGATGAAATTTTCTGCATATCTATTTGTTTCCTTTATAGTGTCCGGTTTTATTTATCCTATATTTGGTCATTGGGTCTGGAATGGAATTGATACAGGTTTATTAACAGGTTGGCTTGGACAACGTGGTTTTATTGATTTTGCAGGTTCAACTGTTGTCCATAGTATTGGTGGTTGGGTTTCTTTGGCAGCTTTATTGGTTATTGGACCTCGTACTGGGAGATTTCCTGGCGATCGCCCACCAGAAAAAATTCATGGTTCCAACTTACCTCTTTCAGTTTTGGGAGCAATGTTAATTTGGTTTGGTTGGTTTGGGTTTAATGGTGGAAGTACCCTGGCATTAAATGGACAAGTGGCGGGTATTATTGTCAATACAGTTCTTGCTAGTGTAGCGGGAATGGTGACTGCTCTTGGTATTGGTTGGTATATCAGAGAAATTCCTGGTGTTGAGCTACTTATTAATGGAACTTTAGCAGGTCTGGTTGCTATTACAGCAGCTTGTCATGCGGTTACAGCTTTTTCTGCCATTGTCATTGGTATTGTTGGTGGGGTAGTTAGTATTTTGGTAGAGCAAGCTTTAGAGAAAATTCGTGTGGATGATGCT
Organism: Dapis hubbardiae BLCC-M172; assembly: GCF_050016015.1. Classification (NCBI taxonomy): domain Bacteria; kingdom Bacillati; phylum Cyanobacteriota; class Cyanophyceae; order Oscillatoriales; family Microcoleaceae; genus Dapis; species Dapis hubbardiae. Next base: position 7,791 of record NZ_JBNHEQ010000233.1, on the reverse strand, counting down.
GTTGGAGCTATTCCAGTTCATCTCGGTGCGGGTATTTGGGGAACTTTAGCTGTGGCTTTATTTGGAAAGGCAGAGATATTAGGTACTGGTCTTAGTTTAAGTCAACAATTTACAGTTCAATTATTGGGAGTTTGTGCAGGTTTTATATTAGGATTTTGTGTTGTATATCCAATTTTATTAATTACAAATAAGTTCTTTTTATTGCGGGTTTCTAGAGAAGATGAACATATTGGTTTAAATGTTTCTGAACACAATGCAAAAACAGAAATATTAGATTTATTTAGAGTAATGAATTCTCAAGCTCGCACAAAAGATTTAAGTTTACGAGTGCCTGTTGAACCTTTTACAGAAGTAGGTCAAATTGCTGAAAGATATAATCAAGTTATAGATGCTTTGGAGGAAGTTACTGCGAGAAATGATGCTATTATTAAAGTCGCTACAGATGCAATTATTACTTTTACTAAACCAGGACTGGAAATTATTAGTGTCAATCCTAGCGCCGAGAGAATTTTTGGTTACAACAGTCAAGATTTAGTAGGAATGTCTATTTATCAAATAGCTGACTTTACTATTAATCCATTGACTATGGAAAAAATGGATAGTGATGATTTATTTACGGAAGTAAAAGAATTAATAGTAGAACCATTAAAATTATGGCTTAACTCAGATTTGATATCCTCTCCTACTAGGGAAATTATAGATGCTTGTTATAGATTTGATTTGCCGGATATTAAACCTGAAAATTGGCAATCTGATTTTCCGAGTTTTCTGCATTTATTAGAGGAAAAATTGGCAGATAATAAAATTGATTTAGAGATAGAAAAAAGAATTAATAAAAAAAAATATTATACAGAAAAACTGATATCTAAAATTGCTGAGAATGGTAATCTATATGAATTAGTTGGTATTCGTAATGATGATTCTTTATTTCCTATGGAAATTGCTGTTAGGGGAGCTAAATTAAATCAAAAAAAAATCTACACAGGTACTTTTAGAGATATTTCTGAAAGAAAGGAATCACAAGCAAAACTTCAGGAAAATGAACAAAGATTTCGGAGTTTATCTAGAGCAACTTTTGAGGGAATTATTATTCACGAACAAGGAGAAATTGTTGATGCAAATATGGCAACTACTAAAATGTTTAAATATGAGTTATCGCAAATAATTGGGATGAATGGTTTGGAGTTAATTGAGTCAAAATATCGAGATTTAGTATGGCAAAATCTGAGTTCTGGATATGAAAAACCTTATGAAGTTTTTGGGCTGAGAAAAGATGGTTCTACTTTTCCTATAGAAATAGAGGCTAAAGTATTTTTTTATCGTGGTAATCAACATAGAGTAAGTGCTATAAGAGATATAACAGAGAGGAAATTAGCAGAGGCAGCTTTGCGAGAAAGTGAGGAGAAATTTAGAGCTGTTATGGAACAAGCAGCAGATGCTTTTATTATTCACGATCTACAAGGAAAAATTGTTGATGTTAATCAAAGTACCTGTCAAGGTTTAGGATATACTCGTGCAGAGTTATTGAATTTTTATGTAGAAGATATTGAGACAAATTTTGTATCAGAAGAGATTTATAAGAAGTGGCAAGAATTAATTCCTGGAATGTCTATAACTGTACAAGGAATTCATAAGCGCAAAGATGGTAAAACTTTTCCAGTAGAGGTACGTCTCGGTTTATTAAAAGCAGGCAATGGTAATTTAATATTGGCTCTTTGTCGTGATATAACTGAAAGGAAAAAGGCAGAACAAGCTTTACTTTTAGAACAGGAAAAGTCGGAGAAATTATTGTTAAATATTCTGCCTAAACCTATTGCTGATAAATTGAAAGAAAATCAAGAAACAATTGCAGAAGGCTTTGCTGAGGTTACAGTTTTATTTGCAGATTTAGTTGGGTTTACTGAGTTGGCAAGTTGTGCTCATCCTGAGAAATTAGTTTATTGGTTAAATGAGATTTTTTCTAGGTTTGATTTATTAGCAGAAAAGTATGGTTTGGAAAAAATTAAGACTATTGGGGATGCTTATATGGTTGTGGGTGGGTTGCCTAACCCTATGGAAAATCATGCTGAGGCGATCGCTCTGATGGCTATAGATATGTTGGAGGAAGTTGCTCATTTTGCTGATGAGCATGAACAAAATTTTCGTATCCGGATTGGTATTAATACTGGCCCGGTGGTGGCTGGTGTGATTGGACGTAAAAAGTTTATCTACGATCTATGGGGTGATACTGTAAATATTGCTAGTCGTATGGAGTCTCATGGTATACCAGGGGTTATCCAAGTGACGGAGGCAACTTATCTGATTTTGCAGCAAAAATTTTTATTTGCAGAACGGGGATTTATTGATATAAAAGGTAAGGGGGAAATGAAGGCTTATATTTTGCAGGGAAGTGGGGAGGTAGGGGAGTAGGGGAGTAGGGGAGTAAGGGAGTAAGGGAGTAAGGGAGCGGGGGAATAATTTTTTTTCTCTTGTTTGCCTAAAATACTAACTTTTTTAGCGTTTGAGACTGAAAGTCTGATACTTTTTTTTAATCCAAAAAGGCAGTTGCCTTTATTGTTAATGGTTTAAGAGTTAATCAGTAGAGCAAGACATAAAAAAAAATTGGCAGTAACTGTAAAAATTTTTGATTTGTGTGTTATATTAAAATTATGCGGATGTGGCGGAATTGGTAGACGCGCTAGATTTAGGTTCTAGTTTCTTCGGAAGTGGGGGTTCAAGTCCCTTCATCCGCATTAGAATTCAAAAGTTAAAACTCAAAACTCAAAAGTAAGAATTTTTAAGTTAAAAGCTAATGCAGAGTTTTAGCTGTGTAAGTTCAATACTTCTATTGCGTAGGTCGCAATAATAATTTCATTTTCTCAAGCACCTGCGAGATGGAGGTCAGTAGTGGAATTTCTCTTCTATTGCGTAGGTCGCAATAATAATTTCATTTTCTCAAGCTCCTACGAGATGGAGGTGGATAGTGGAATTTCTCTTCTATTGCGTAGGTCGCAATAGTATCTTCATTTTATGAAGCACCCAGCTATAAGAGACAAATAGTGAAATTTTCTGACTATTGCGTATAGAGCAATCATAGTTTCATTTTCTTAAGCATCAACAATATGGGAAAAAAGCGCTCTGCAAAATTTTAGCTGTGTCGGTTTAGTAACTATCAAGTTTTAAGATATAGTCAAAGGTATCCCGTTATCCTTGGGTTTCAACTTCAACAAAAAAGGAACAGCCTTTTTCACCCAAGACTCAACAGGGGTAAAAGACTTTGCATCCTCTCCAAAACAAATATCTAACATATCAGTATAAATAATTCCTGGGTTAAGAGGAATAGCAGCCATTCCTGAAGGTAACTCCTGAGCTAAAGCACGAGTCAAACCTTCTATCGCCCACTTAGAAGCACAATATGGTCCTACTTCTGGAGAAGTCGAACGTCCCCACCCAGAACTAAAATTAACAATAATACCATTTCCCTTAGAAATCATAGCTGGCACAAAATGACGTATCACATTTGCCACACCCTTAATATTAATATCAATTAATTGGGAAAATTCCTGACTATCAACTTTCCAAAGAGGTGCTGGTTGATTAATTATAGCTGCATTATTGATTAATAAATCTGGCGGTGAATAATTAGTGAGTGTTTTGCTCGCCCAGTCTTTTACAGAATTTTCATCTGCTACATTCACACAACTAAACTGATGTGGATTAGGATATTGATTAGTTAAATTTTCGACAGTAGATTTAGAACGAGCGCAACCTATAATAGTATGACCTAAGTTAATAAATTCATCAGTCATGGCTCTACCTAAACCCCGACTTACTCCTGTAATTACAATTAGCTTTTTCATGTTAAATAAATAGATATACCAACCCTATTTAAGTTGTAACATTTTGGTGGTAGTTAGGAATCAGGATTCAGGAGTCAGGAGTCATAGTTTTTAGGATTTCCAGCTCAAATTAACTATTATAAAAATTGTCACAACATAAGGGCGAATTGCTATATTAAATAAATTGCATTTTCCCTGGCAGTAAGATTGATAACTCTTGTATTCTAACTAATTTATTTGACTTTCAGTTTAACAATATATCTATTAAGTAGTCGTAGCAAATAAATTTCACCATTTTTCAAAGCAAGAGACAAAGGTTCATTAATGGATAATGGATAATGAATAGATAATTACCTCAAGAAAAATCGTAACGGAATTGAATATCAGGAAATATTCTCGGACTTTTTTGACTCTGAAATAGAAGGCTTTCTTGCTTTATTTTTTGGTAAGAGATATTTTACTATTAAGAATTTCCTACTATAAAGTTTTCAAACTTTGCAGACAATATATAAAAATTAGAATCAGGAAAGATGTGAGAATTTTACTGTTTCTTAAAATATAGAATATAGTAGTTATCTTTTTCATAAGGCGCACTTTTGTATTCTTCTCTGTTTTCTATTACCTATTCCCTACTATATATTTATGTTTAATAATTTATCAAACATTAATCAACAGCAACTAAAAGTCTGGGTAGAAGAAGCATTAGCTCAGACTAAATCAGGAAATTTACCTACTTATATCCCTTTACTTGCTGAGGCTAACCCAAATAGTTTTGCTGTTGTTTTACGAAGTCTTGATAATCACATTCTTTCATTAGGAGATGTGGAAACTAAGGTTCCTTTGATGAGTGTGATTAAACCATTTTTGTTATTTTATTTGTTATCTAAATTTGGCAATGAATTTGTATTTAATATAGTTGGCAAAGAACCTTCAGAAAAGCCTTTCAATTCTTTGGAACAATTAGAAGCTGATGGGGGATGGCCGATAAATCCGATGATTAATAGTGGAGCGATCGCTTTATCGTCTTTATTGCCAGGAAATACTGCTACAGAAAGGTGTAAAAATTTTTGTTCTTGGTTTAATAATTACGGAATTTGTAAATTATTTTTAGATGAGAATATGTTGGCTTCGGTTCGTTCTTTACCTAATCAGAATAATCGAGCTATTGCTCAAAAGTTATTAGAATCTGGTTATATAAAGGATGCAGAAATTACTTTAGATACTTATAATCAAATCTGTTGTTTATCTGGCAGTATTTTTGATGTGGCTAATTTGGGGATTTTATTAGTAAAGCCACCTAATTCTGAGTGGAAAAAATACTGTTTGACAGTTCAAGAATTAATGACTACTTGTGGTTTATATGAAGCATCAAGTCGTTATGCTCTAGAAATAGGAATTCCAACTAAATCTAGTGTTAGTGGAATTGTTTTAGGAGTAGTTCCTACTGTAGGAGTAATTGTTTGTTATAGTCCTCCTTTAGATCGACAAGGAAATTCTGTAGTAGGTTTATTTCTATTAGAAGTAATTTCTAGAAATTTAGATTCGAGTGTCTTTTGTTAGAAAAAAATGTAATTAGTTTTAATTAGGGCTTGCTGATTAAATCTAAAACCATTAATGGATAAAGGTTTGAGCAATTTTAGGTCTGGAAAAAGTACCAGCTTTTTGATTGACAGGAAACAAGGTGCTTTTTTAGGTCTGGAAAAAGTACAAGGTTTTCATTCTAAAGAGCTGCATAAAGTAAGGATTTTTGCTTGATACGAGGCATAAAAATTAAGGGATAATTCTTGCTCCTGTCTCCTCTAAATTCCCCATTTCTCCTGTCTCCTGACTCCTATCTTTACCCATAATACTTTTTCAACAAGCCCTACTTATTTACTTTAGTTTAGCAATGAAAATTGTTATATTTTTTCCAAAAGGAGACTTTGATATTTTTTAGTTAGTAGCTACTCTAATAATATTCAAAAAATTAACTAACTAGACTTATAATCATTTCAGTTTAGATTGAGACTAGGGTTTCTTGCTATCTAGAGAGTGTAAGCAAAAAAAGTATTTCATTCTGATTTAAGATGACTATATACTCAGACTTATATTATATTTATATAGGTAAAATCCTAACACGACCCTGCTTATAAAAACACTGATTACTATATTCTTTACTCACATTTTTAATAATATTAAACCTCGCCATTAATGCCATTAATTCATTCTTTTTTACAGGTTTACTGAGATAGCCATCAGCTCCTTGTTTCATTGCCCAATAGGCATCAACTTCTGTACTTTTACTAGAACAAAAAACTACAGGTATATTCATAGTTTGAGGATAAGATTTAATTTGACGACAAACTTGATATCCATTCATTTCTGGCATAATAATGTCTAAAAGCACTAAGTCAGGATGCTCTAATTTAACTTTTTCTAGTCCTTCTAAACCATTACTTGCTAATGTAATATTTAATCCTATCTTTGCTAGGATCTGGGAACATAGTTTTCTGACAGTTTCACAGTCATCTACTATTAAGACTTTCTTGTTAAGCATAACTATAAAGTAAAAGTATTAGGATCTGCAGCCGAATTTGATTTAGATATTGATTGATATTTATTTCGATAAGTAGCTTTAACCTGAGTGGGGTATCTGATACTTGCATCCCTGAGTCTTTTCCCACTTACAGGCTTAATTCACTGAATTAGTTAAAAATTCTATTTTTCAGCAAAAGTTGATTAAATTTGCTGACTTATTTTCAAAATTTTGTGGCACTTAGAAATCATAGTACCATATCTGCCTATAATTATCATACACTTTTATCATGGAAAATCCTGCATTTTTATTGAAGATTGTGAAATTAATTATGGATTTTCCATATTTATGGACTAATTAGGGTTTGCTGAAAAAGTATAAGTCGTAGGAGTAGGAGTCAGGAGGAATGAGTGAGGAGGTCGTCGGATATTTCGGATATTTTATCCCTTGATTTTTCTGCCTCGCGTCACCCTAAAATCCTAACTTTTTAAGCTTTTTAGATTGAAAACCTTGCACTTTTTCCAGATATAAAAATGCTAAATTTTTTATCTGTCAATAGTTTTAGATTTATTCATTAGAGTAATAATTAGTCAGGAAATATTGAGATTGAGTATTGAGCCGAAAGTTTAAAGTAGTTAGCTCAAATCTGGTTTTTATCAGTTATTTACCTCAATACCAAAATCATAAGCACCAATTTTAAATTTAACTTTGACTTTTTTGAATATCATCTTAGTACACCAGATTTGCTATTATTTTAAATACTATAGCAATCATATTTCAGTTATAAGATTTTAGTGGCATTTAGGAGTCAGGAGTCATGATTTTTCAGCTTTTCACCTCAAACTAACTATCATAAAAATTCTCACATCTCATTCCTGATTGCTATAAAATGTTTGCTATATATGGGTAAGCAGTCAGCTATTAGCATTCCGCAGGAAATACTTATGGTTTGCTGAAAAAGTCTTTTTTCGGGAGTAGGGGAGTAGGGGAGTAGGGGAGTAATTTTTTTTGCCCAACTATGCACTAAAAATGCGCTCCTTTTTGAACAACAAGAGCTGAAAAGCAGGTACTTTTTATAGCAGTTTTCACAAAGGTAGACTACAAAACTTCTTGCTTCTCTTCTAGATAATATGAGCCTTCTTCCTTTAAACCTAAATCTCTGTACTCTATATTAATCCTAAAAAGGCTAAAACCTTTATCGGTAAATCCTTTGATATTTAATCAGCAAACCCTACTTACAATGAAAAATCAATGATATTGTCAACTTTCCAAAACCTTAACTGATTTGTTTACCGAATAATTAATAATTCAATAATTTAATAATTAAATAATTCAGGTATAAAGCCTCCCCTTTCAAGGGGAAACCAGAAAAAACTTTCCTTTTATTCAATCCTCTTCCTTTGAGGGAGAGGTAATTATCAATTATCAATTATCAATTATCAATTATCAATTATCAAT
>NZ_JBNHEQ010000232.1:0-20697 GCF_050016015.1 Dapis hubbardiae BLCC-M172 | reverse complement strand
TTTTCTTGAGTCTAAATACTTATTCAAGTTTTACCATCTTTGCATACTACATTTTATCGTGCGGAATGTGGGTTCTAGGAGAAACCGGGTTTCTGGGTTCCCATGCGTAATATCATGTCCGTTGGTATAGGAGCGTGTAAAAGCTGGGGAAATATCTATCATATTTAAGGTTTTTTCTTCTCTGAAAGCTTTTTTCCTAGATAACTAAAGCTTTCTTCCTTCTCTCCTAGATAACTAAAGCCTTCTTCCTTACCTTCCCTATAGAAGCCCTAAGCGTATCTTGGCAAAGTTGCGAGTTTTTGGCTCAGGAGTCAGGACTCAGGACTCAGAAGTCAGGAGATTAAGAAATACTCAGAGGGGAAAAAGGTAGAAAAATGCCTCCATCTCGCCACCCTCCCCACACTTCCCACACTTCCCACCCCCATCATGTATAAAAAAATAAATACCTTCAGGGGTTCTATACAATACCGATGCTACCGGACATGATATAAGTCCTGTAATTATTAATTATTAATAGCTTTGTTGCAGAAAAGTACCGATATAGCAATCCTAAATAGTTAAAAAGAGCTGAAAACCTTGAAAATTATGACTCCTAACTCCTGACTCCTAACTACTACCAAAATACCACAACCGATCGGAGGATTGCTATAGAACATCCATTCCGCTTTCGTTCGCACAATTTACGCGGAGCAAGTGCGGCAGCTATATCGCTCTCTTTCACAATTATTGATTTTCTCTTCATCTATTGTCCAATAGTTAGGGTGGGGTGATTAAATCTCAAAACTTTCACCTGTAAAGGTTTCAGCCTTTTTCTGTCTCATATTGATGTTTTCTTCATCTATTGTCCAATAGTTAGAGTAGTTTCCGCGCCTTATGAAGTATATGCACAAGCAAGTGCGACAGCTATATACTTTCATGGAACAAAGCCATTATTAATTATTAATTATTCAGAGACTGGAGAGTAAAATAATTATTAAGAGAGCACGCGAAGTGACTAAAATCTAAAAGCGGTAATACTTCAAGGGATTGAAAGAAGGTAGATAGAGAAGTATTCAGTACATATATTCCTAGATTTAATAGCGACAAATATTTGTCTTGATGTCTTCGGACCTCCATACCTGTTCCCTCCATACCTGTTCCCTCCATACCTGTTCCCTGTTCCCTATCTCCTTTTTATATTTCCTGATACATTCAATCTCTAATTATTAATTATTAATAGAGCTAAATTTTTTGGTAGAGAATCTAAAGTTATTATTAATTGTCCAAACAATCACAGTTTTTTATCTGTAGTTAAATTAATTAATTAATAATCTGGAATTTTCTCGTTGAGGAGGATAAATTATAGTGAATGCTGCAGAACAGGCCAAAAACTTTGAAGTCGCTAGTAAAATTGCTACGATTGTTAATTTATTTAAGTCCCAATTTCCAGATGTTAGGGTCGATCTAAAACCTTGGATGAATGATCCAGATACTTTAGAGTTAGTTGACCCAGATTCTATAGATATTGGTTTTCATTTGCCTGGTAGAAGTCGGTCTTTGGAAAGTCGTTGTCTATTGGTGCAAATTCGTTTATATCAAGACCCTATTGAGGCTTATCATCGGGCAATTGGAGTTGAGGTTGCTGGTTATGACCATCGTGGGGAGCAATGGAAGTTATCAACGGTGGGTGGATGGCGTTTTGTGGGTAATACTCAACCAACAACTGAATCTGCTGCTAAAGTGAAATATTTTTGTCGGCAGATTTTTGAGTTATTTAATAATAATGATGTGGCGGCTTAATAGGGATTAACTAAAGCTGTTGGGTTTTTCATCTCGAAAGATTTTACGAACAACTTTAATATCAGGTTCTACTGCGATTAGCTAACATTCCAGTAAGGTTTAAATATTTAATTGGCTTTTTTATCCTGGTTTTTTCTTGGGTATGTTGTCAATTTATTAAGTGTATCTTTGGGGATGTTAGCTACTTTTTATCAATAGGGGGAAATTAAAGAGCGAAAGCAGATTTTCCCTATTTTTTGTTCCTTGTGGAATTTGGCATTATACCATTTAGTGTTATCAATATAAATAAATATTTAGCCCTAATTCAATTCTAAATAATAATTTTTATTATGTCTGAACAATTGCCAAAAAATAGAATTATTGAACTTCAGCAAGCTATTTCTGATTATGAAATTTATCTACAAAAAGTTAATGATTACTATCAAAAATATTTAAACAATAAAGAAGAATAAATTCAAATAGAACTTTCACATTATTTATTGCAGGCACTTAAATCTAGAGATAAAGTTGAGGATATATGGCAATTTCTTGAATATCCATCTCCGAAAGAAATTGAAGAGATTAACAAATTAGATGAAAAATTTATAAATATCAAAGAAAATTTCAAAGAGAATATCAAAGAGCAACAAATTATAACTAGAGTTAAAAATTATTCTCAAAATTCTCAGGAAATTCATAAGAATCCATATCTTAGAGATTGGTGGTGGAAAGATTTCTATACTCAACCATTAGACATATTGTTTAATATTCCTGCTAATATTGTTACATCAGTTTGTATTTTTTGTATTGTAGTTATAAGTTTTCGCAATTTAGATATTGTTAGCAGTTTTGGTTTTGACTTGACTGAAATTTTTAAAATTTCCCTGTCTAGTATAGGTGTATTGGTTTTTTCTGCCACATTTTTTGGAAATATTAAAAAACATTCCAAGAATTTTCTTAGTTTGTTTGGTATTAATCCTAAATGGCACGATGAAACTGTTAGTCTAGTTTCTTTATGTTTGCTAATATTTATTGCTTGGTTGTTTATTTTTAATATACCTTCTATGGGTAGATCAGCATTAAACAAAGGAGATAAATTACTCAAACAAGGTAAATACATACAAGCCGAAAGTCAGTATCAAAAAGCATTAACTTACCTCAATCCTGAAAATAGCCAAGAGCAAAACATAATAGAAAAATTTACACAATACTTTTCTTTGTCATTTACTCAAGAAAAACACCCTTTGATTTTATTTAAGTTAGGACAAGTTTATTATCAAAAATTAGATTTAGACAAGGCTCAAAAATATTATCAACAAGCTATTTTGCTAGAAACTAATCAGAATAGCGTTTTTTATATGGACTACTTAAACAATTTGGCGAAAATTATTATTTTAAAATCCTATGACTTCCCATCAATTTCTCAAGTAACTTCAGATAGTCAGTCCTCAAGTAATAAAAACACAGATAGTCAGTCCTCTAATAAAGGAGATAAATCCGATCAAGGAGATAAAGTAGACAAGACTGCTAAGTTTTTACTAGATTTATCGCAGTCTATCTATTCAAATAGAACAACTGAACTATTTTGTAGAAAACTTAAACTTATTGATCAGAGAAAATATGAATGTTACAATAAAAAGATTTTTAAAGAGATTGAAAATCTCTTAAAATATGAAGTTAATATTAGTGTATATAAATCTAAATATAATGATCTTGATTTATATAATTATGAGTCAGAAATTTTAAATGAAGAAAAAGGAGAAAAAGTCTTTTCACAAGAATTAGAACAACAATCAAAACAAGTATTAGAAAAATTATCTGAACAAAAATTAGAACCAGACTTAGAACAACAATCAGAACAACAATTGGAAAAATTATTTGGAGAAAAATTAGAACAAGAATTAGAACAACAATTGGAACAACAATTGGAAAAATTATTTGGAGAAAAATTACTTGAACTACGATTAAAATATCTTAAAAGTATCGAGACACTTAAATTTAATTATGGATTATATGAGTTGCTCTTTTTGAAAAATATTAAAGATAGTAAAGATATTCAGAATAAACCATCATTCAAAAATAAGCTAAACCTTGCTAAAGAACATTTTAAAATCTCTTCATTTAATGGTGCTGTACCAATAATAGGTAGAGAGCTTAATACAGACGAAGTACAGGGGGAATTTAATGAAGACGAGCTAAAATTTGAAGACAAGGCCCCAGACAAAGTAAAAGAGATGAAATCTTTATGTTTTTATCGCCTTTCTCAATTTATGGAAAAAACATCGTCTCAGAAATATATTGACAAGAAAAATGAAATGAAGAAAGTACAGGAGGCAATGAAAAATGCAAAAAAAACAGAATATCCTCAGAAAATAGATACAGCAGAGAAGGAAATGAAGGAAGCAGAGGAGGCAATGAAAAATGCAAAGGAGGCAATGAAAAATGAAAAAAAAGAAGAATATGAGGCAATAATGAGAACGGAAGAATATTGTCAGAAAATAGATACAGCAAAGAAGGAAAAGGAGGAAGCAAAGGAGGCAATGAAAAATGCAAAAAAAGAAGAATATGAGGCAATAGAATCTCCATTAAAATATTTAGAAAAAAAGATGGTTGGTGATAGGTGCTATGGTAAGGATCTTCTTCCTATAAACACCCTAGATTTTTATGAACAAAGGATAGTTTATGATTTCAGAAGAATACCAGGATTTCCTCAAAACCCTAACTAAACTTCTTTTTGAGAGCAAGAAAGAAGATTTTTGACAATTTTAGGCATCAAGTAAAGATATCTTAATTTCCCTGCTCCCTACTCTTAAAAAAATTAGATAAAATTATTAGTTAATCACCATGTTAAAACGTCCTATTTATCTCGACTGCAATGCTACTACCCCTCTGGATGAACGAGTATTAAAAACAATGTTGCCTTACTTCACGGAACATTTTGGCAACCCCGCTAGTATCACTCATCAATATGGTTGGGAAGCAGAAGCAGCAGTGAAAAAAGCTAGAGAAATTTTAGCTACTTCTATTAATGCTACTCCTGAAGAAATTATTTTTACGAGTGGCGCGACAGAAGCAAATAATTTAGCTATCAAAGGAGTAGCTGAAGCTTACTTCGATAAAGGCAAACATATTATTACAGTCGCCACCGAACATAATGCCGTTCTCGACCCTTGTGCATATTTACAAAATTTGGGATTTGAAGTTACTTATTTGCCCGTAAATACAGATGGAATTATCGATTTAACTTCCCTAGAAACAGCTTTGCGCGAGGATACAATTCTCATATCTGTTATGGCAGCAAATAATGAAATTGGAGTCTTACAACCTTTGGCAAAAATAGGAGAAATGTGTAAAGAAAATTCCATTATTTTCCATACTGATGCTGCACAAGCTATTGGTAAAATTCCTTTAGATGTACAGGAAATGAATATCGACCTAATGTCATTAACTGCCCATAAAATTTACGGACCAAAAGGTATTGGTGCTATTTATGTGCGTCGTCGTCATCCCAGAGTAAAGTTAGCGCCTCAAATACATGGGGGAGGACACGAACGAGGAATGCGTTCCGGTACTTTGTGTACGCCTCAAATAGTTGGTTTTGGTAAAGCGGTGGAAGTTGCGTTAGCAGAAATGGAGTCGGAAGCAAAAAAGTTAAGCAGTTTACGACAACAGTTATGGGAAAAGCTGCAAACATTGGAAAATATTTTTCTCAACGGACATCCGACTCAGCGTTTGCCTGGAAATTTGAATATTAGTGTGGAGGGTGTGGATGGGCAAGCGTTATTGTTGGGGTTGCAAAGTGTAGTAGCGGTTTCTTCTGGTTCTGCTTGTACTTCTGCTAAAGTTGCGCCTTCCCATGTTTTGCAAGCTTTAGGGCGTTCTGAAAAGTTAGCTTATGCTTCTGTGCGTTTTGGTATTGGGCGGTTTAATACTGTGGAAGAAATAGATATAGTAGCAGAACAGGCGATCGCTACTATTAAATCTTTGCGTCAAGCAAGTAGAAGTCAAAAGTCAAAAGTAATCTCTAACTGAGTTCCAGAATTTAGTAGTGTTCTAATTTTTGCATCAAACAAGTAAAAGTCAAAAGTTATTGAACCTTTTGTTTGTCAGTTTTATAGCGCTTTTACTTGTGAGATATATGACCAGGACTTACGCAGAGCTACTATATCTAGTAAGGGATAATGACCATTAAGCCCTACAAATGGTGTGTAACTTCATTTTTTGCCTAAGTCCTGATGACTTCACACCACAATCAAAACCTTGTAGGGACGTTCCATGAAACCTCCCTACAAAAACCGCCATAAAAAAGTATAGAAACCGGGTTTGTATTAGATTTCCCACCATACTCACATTTACCTCCTATAAACCCGGTTTCTTATAACATTTGACTCCTGACTCCTCTGTTAAATTGACAAACTTTCTCCTCTTCCCTCCTGACTCCTGACTCCTGTACGGGCGTTTTGCTATCGCACAACTCCGTTTTGCTAGCGCAAAGCTCCGCTAACGGCTAAGAGCCGACATGAAAAACGCGGAGCGACATATAAAGCGGAGCTTTGCGTTAGCACATGGCCATTTCCGTTCCGGAATGCTCCGCAAACGCCCCTACGACTCCTGACTCCTCTGTTAAATCAGAGAATTTATTACCAAACCACCTGTAACCTTTCTGCTACTACTCTCTGATACACTCCATCTGTTTGTTTTGCTATCCTATCCCAAGAAAATTTATGCTCTAATTCCTGATAAGCATTATTCACCAATTTTTGCACATAATTAGGGTCTCTTAATGCCTCAATAATACCCCATGCTAGGGAATTAGGATTACCAACTTTGCTAACAATACCTGTTCTACCATGTTCAACTACTTCTGGCAAACCACCTGTATCTGAAACCACTACTGGTACTTTTGCTGCAAAACTTTCGAGGGCAACAATACCAAAAGGTTCATAAAGACTCGGAAATACTGCACAGTCAGCGATCGCTTGGAATTTATGTAAATTTTCCTCTGACATAAACCCGGTGAAATAGAATCTTTCAGAAATTCCTAAATTCCAGACTTCTTGTTTCCAATGATCTGTTTTGCCACCACCAATCATAATAAATTTCACCTTACTTCCCATTTCTTCAATTACTTTTGGTGCAGCATGAATTAGCACTGACAAGCCTTTTTCTGGGGTCATTCTGCCTAAATAGTAGACAATTTTTTCTTCATCTGCTGCAAAATGCCGACGGAAATGTACAGAATCAAATTCATCTCGACTTGGTTTTTTTTCAGGACAAATTCCATTATAAATTACATCTATTTTATCCCAAGGACTGTCTAAGGTTCGTGTCACATCTCCTCGCATATAGTTAGAACAAACAATGACTCTCCAAGCATTATAAACTAGCTCTTTTTCTTTTTCATGAATGTACTGTTGGCTATGATTATGAATACCGTTATGGCGACCATTTTCTGTGGCATGAATAGTAGCGATTAGTGGTAATCTAAAGATATGTTTAAGAGCGATTGCTGCATCTGCAACTAGCCAATCATGAGCATGAATTATATCAAAATTTTTATCCTCTGTGATTAGTTTTCCCCCATGACGACCCATCGCTTCATTCATATTTGCTATCCAATGAAAGAAGTTGTGGCTTGGTCCAACTGGAACTCTATGGACTTCTATTCCATCCACAATTTCATACATTGGTGCTTCGCCAGATTTGACTGTGACTAAATGAATTTCATGTCCTAATTTCACCAATTCTGGGTATAATTCTGCAACATGACGTGCTATTCCTCCTATAATTCTTGGTGGAAACTCCCAACTTAATACTAGAATCTTCATCACTCTAACCCCGCAATTTTTACTATTTTTACAATTCTTAATCTTTAGCAATTTTACTCTAAAGATTTTGGCAAATATTTAATAATTTTCCTGATAAATATCATAGATATCTTAACCTAACTATTCTTAAGCAGTTAGGTCAATTCCGGTTAATTAGCATACCAAAAAATATTGTTAATAATGCTATGTAGTTATAATTTTGTTTTTATACTATTTTTTGATTTTTGTCAAGGCCATCAACTTAATTAAACACAGGTTAGGTTATGTTATTGAGCTACTCAGACATTAAAATGTCACTTTGGTTCATAACTATGATTATTTAGAGTTAAGATATGATTTATTTCCATTAACCAGAAATATCAAACAATCAATAAGAATAAGTATAATTTCAATTGGATAAATTTTTACTACAAATTCTTAGGTAGGGGAGTAGCCATTTCAGTTAGCCTCCTGTCGGAGGAACTGCGTTAACAGTACCTTAATGGAATAGGGAGGCTTGAGACCTCGTGAATCTGGTCAAATTGAGAAGTTATTATGATGTCCGGATAATAAGTGATAAAAAAGTTTTTGTTTGTAGTCAAGCTCTCAGCCCTATCTATGCTTGGGGCTTTAGCCCTAATACAAGCTTTAATTAACTATTTAACCAGACATGATACTATTGGCAGGGGAGGCAACTTATCAGAGAATTATAGTAGTCAGGAATTGTCACTATTGGTACTTCCTACTTCTACAATAATTATATTGTTGATAACATTATTTGTTCAAATTGGTATAAGCACATAAATATGAGGAGTTATCAAAAAATATTAAGCAACTTATAGATATTTATAGCGTCAAAGTTAAACACTACTTTTTTGATAGTAAATTCCTCCATGAATAACAAATAACTACTTCTGTGGCATTTAATTAAACAAAATAAGACTAAAAAATTAACCCTGCGCTTGAGAATTTGAATATTTGTGTTTTAAAATTATGGCTCTTGTACGGGCGAATTCGGAACGAATTCGCCTCTACTATCAAAATATTACAACTATGCAGAGAATTGCTCTATTGAAAAAGTTACTGTACAAATTATTAGGAATAGGGAATAGGGAATAGAAATTAGTATTAAACTGTACTTGACCATCCTACAAAGTTCTGTAGAAAAATAGCTCTATTCAGAACTATAGCATCGGCAACAACTTGTCAAAAATCAAAAAATACAGAAAAGCTCTGAAACTATTATCCCAGTTAACCGTTCCCTGTTCCCTGTTTTCAAATTCCAAAATATTTTATTCACAACTCAAATATGACTTCCATATCACCTATTGAATTTATTGCTAATAGGGTGTACAATTATCCACAAGTACCAGACAAACTTATTCTAAGTTACCCTCAAAAAAACTGTAGGTATATTTAAGTTTTTCTTGATGAACTTTGATAAAATAAATGAAGTGTTAATTGATTGAGCCAGGATAATATTTTGGCAGTTTTTGCAGAATTATGGTATTACCAATAGTTAATTTCTATATTCCAAAATGTTATTTTCCTGCAGTAACTCCTACTAATGTTGAGGAAGAATGGATTGGATTTAATTTAGGAATTTATGCCTGGACTTTTCAAACTTATTTGCGTTTACAAGCTGATGGTTTTCCTTGTAAATTAGTTAGTGAACTGCCATCTGAAGGAATAATTATTTTTCATCATCAAGCCCTAGAAGCTCATAAAACACCAATTAAACCAGGAAAAAATCAACTATTTATTTTCCTCAAAGCTGAATCAAAGTATTATGGTTATGCTCAACTTCATATAGTACAAAATCCCACAGAAGTGCAGAAACTAAAAGACAGTTATTATCTGCCTCACTGGCCACAACCAGGGTTAATTCCCCGTGACCCTTTACGAGGCGATCGCTTTGAAAATATTGCTTTTTTTGGTTATCAAGAAAATCTAGCTCCTGAACTGTTTCAACCGACTTGGGAAAAACAATTAAATGAGTTAGGTTTACACTGGTATCCTGTTGTACATAGTTATCATTGGTCAGATTATTTGCACATCAAAAATCGCTGGAGTAATTATCAAGAAATTGATGCAGTTGTAGCAGTCAGAAGTTTTAAAAATATACCAGATTATCACAATCAACCAGCGACTCAACTTTTTAATGCTTGGTTAGCTGGAGTGCCAGCTATATTGGGTTGTGAGTCAGCTTATCAAGCTGAAGGTCAGATAGATGTTGATTATTTAGAGGTGAATAATTTAGAAGATTTATTATTAGCTATTAAGCGGTTAAAAGCAGATATTAATCTTAGACAAAAATTAGTGAGTAATGGTTATAAAAGCAGCTTAAATATTCACCCCAAAATTATTACTCGTAAATGGCGTGATTTTTTGATGCAAGTTGCTTTACCTGCCTTCGGAGAATGGTGCAATACTCCTAGATTTTTACAACAAACAATTTTAAATAAACGGTTGATTACTTTAATGTTTAAATAAAATGAAATAGAAAGAAATTTTAAACAATACAAAAAAGATATAGCAATTCCAAATAGGTTGTAAGATTTTACCGAAAAATCAAGGTATAAAGCCTCTCCTTTTAAGGGGATGAAAAAAATATTTGGTTTATTATTTCAAGCCTCTGGGATTTCCTGCGGAATGCTGCGCAAACAGCCAGAGGTACTGATATAGAATCCGGTTGAACAGTGGTCATTGCGACGAGAGAAAGCAATCTCCTAACCCCTTGAGATTGCTATCCGTTCCGGAATGCTCCGCTTTCCATGTCGCGCAGCGTTTTATGTCGGCGACAGCCGAAAAGCGAAACCTTCCACTCCGTTCCAGTCGCTGCGGACGCAGGCTATAGTAATTATCCGGATTTTATATGATAACTGATAACTGAATTGCGCAGTTACGACCATAGGAGGCTAACTGAATTGCGCAGTTACGACCATAGGAGGCTAACTGAAATGACCCTAGAAATTATCTAAAATATATCAAATATGCTTACTTTGGAGTTTGTAGTTTCTACCATCAGTATTGGGAAAAAATCTAATTTATAGCAGGGAACAGGGAACAGGGAACAGGGAACAGTTGGAAAAGTGTTTCCGTGGTCTTTGATTCATCATCAGTCTATATCCTAATCGCCCTGGCTGTTGCTATAGATATGAGATTTATAGGTTACAGCGCTTTTCAAATTGATGAACCACATCGCCGTAACCAAAACCCTGTAGGGACGTTGCACAGGCAAAAATGCGTTTTCCGTTCCGGAATACTCCGCTTTCCATGTTGCGCAGCAAAACGTCCCTACTGTGGTCTACTGAAATGAAAACTGCTGTAAGGCAGAAGGGTTAGAAGGATTTGGAAAAACTAGCTTTTTATAACCAGATTTGGTATCATATCAAATCACCTTGCTACGGTTCCCGAAAAATCGGAGTAACAAGAAACCGGGTTTGTGGGAGATCAATGTTAGTATTGTCTGAAAATGTCCGACAAACCAGGTTTCTCTGCTTTTTTCTACTGATACTACCGGATTTGATATCACAGGACATTCTCACCCTTCCTCCTTCTCTCCTAGATAACTAAAGCCTTCTTCTTCCTTACTATTCAGAACTTTTTACCCACTCCACAATTCCATCTGCTAATACTTTTGCTAACTTCTCTTGTTCCTGGGAATTCATAATCCATTCAAACTCATAAGGATTAATCATAAACCCTAATTCCAATAAAACAGAAGGAGCTATCGCCGGACGAGTTAAAGCTAAATTATTCCAAAATACTCCATAGGAAGGTCGGTCTAATTTTTCTACTAAATAATTATGTAAAAATACTGCCAAACTATGAGCTTGAGGATGATACCAAAAAGTACCAATTCCTTGAGTTTTTAGGGCATCTCCATAATCAGGTAAAGCATTATAATGAACAGAAAGTGCTAAATCTGGCACTTGTTGATTAATCATTTCTACACGGTCTTTAGGATATAAATCCTCCTCTGCTTTTCTTGTCATATACACCCTAGCTCCCCGTTCAATTAATTCATCCTGTAATAGCTTTGACACAATTAATGTCACATTTTTTTCAGGATAACCAGTCGGACTTGTTGCTCCTAAATCATTCTCACTTCCATGTCCGGCATCAATTAAAATGTTCATTCCAGTTAAAGGTTTATATCTAGAAACAATACCACTTTGTACTGCCGGAGGATGTCGCAAAGTTAATAGTAAAGTTGTACCATCATACTTTAATTTATAACCCCATTGTTGGTCTGTTTTTAAATAAAATTTATATCTAACTGCCTGTTCATTTTCCACTGTTGAAGTTAGAATTGGGTGCCAGTCTAATCGCTCAATTAAAGGGTCATCATCCAGACGAATAGTATCAGTTTGAGCCGTAGTATTATGCAGAGTTAAAGTTAAATAGCGATCGCCCTGTTCAACTGTTATTGGCACCGGTACTTGCAAAGGAAATTTGATTTCTGTTGCACCTTGAACTTGACGAGAAATAGCACTCCTAATTACTGAACGGGGTGGTGCTGCATCTGTAGATATCTTAGTCTCATTTGCTTTGATCCATCCACCATAGTCAAGTCTTAAATAGTCTCCCTCCCTTCCTGTAATCAAAGCTTTAGTACCTTTTGGTAGAGGTGTCAAGCGGGAATAAGTGGTACTTGGTCCGGTTCTAGCAACTCCCTCTTCTACTGTCACCTCCGCCACCTCAAATGTAGTCGCAGAAAGAATAGTCACTTTTCCTGGTGCTTTTTGAGTCACCGTTTTACCCCTGAGACTTAGTTTAAATTCAGGTTGACCTAATTCTCCTGGTTTCTCTGCTTTCGCACAACCTTGATAATATTCTCCCACAGAGGGAACAGGTTGATTATCTCCTGTTAATACTGCCAAATTTCCTGGTAAATTTACTACTTGAGACTGAGAAAGTAAAGGAATAGTTTGGGCAGCTAATAAAACAGAAATATTAGCATTTGGAGGAGCGATCGCCTGAAAACAAATTAATTCTCCTGGCATTCTGGAAATATCTTTTGCTGGAGTCAAAGAGTCTTGACCAAAAGCTATTCCTACTGGTAAAGCTGGTTGATTTGAATTGCGTGTTATTTTTAAAATAATCTCTTCATTTTGATGGCGAAAAGTAAATATATTTTCCCCTATTTGTAATGGAAAACTAGGAGCAAAATGACCAGATTTACTACGCTCATTAATTGGTTTTCCATTAACAGTAACTTCCGCTTCTGGAGAAGCTGTACCAATGAAGAAAATTCGGTCTGAAGTAGTTTTGTGATTGGCTGAAGGATAAGCAATAAATAAATCTTTTTGTGTTGACTCAGAATCCTTTTGAAGTTGATTATTATCTTCATTATTTTGCGACATTACATCATGTGACATTGCATCAGGGGAAATGGTAGTTATTACTCCTAAAAATATCATTAATCCTAAAGTTGATGAGCCGATAATTTTGCTAAATATTTTGGGAATTATTGCTTGTTTTGTCCCCATGAGCAGTGGATTAAAATTTACCATATTATTTTTTTCTTTTTTTTAAGTTGATATTACTTAATTTTACTAAATTTTTATGATAGGGAACTTTAGTTAGACTCAAAAAATTTTTTTCCTAGCTTTTGAGAAAAATATCTATTTCCCTTTGACCAGTCTGATTAAATTTTCCAGTCACTTATCCTCCTAAATCATGTATCAAGTTTTCTGCAATTTATCTACTCTATATTTTTCCTTCTTCCTTCTTCCCTCTTACTTTTTTCTTCTGTTATAATATCAATATTAAGTAACCAGATATGGCGATGCCCTATCGTATAATTTATAATACTACCGGACGTTCAGAATTCAGGTAGAAACTTAATGGCAGAAACAACAGCATATTTCAATGCAGATGTAGTTATTATTGGTGGTGGTATTGCGGGTCTGGCAACAGCTTATTACCTTAGCCAGAAACAAAATCTACAAATTATATTGTTAGAGAAAGACTCTATCCCTAATCCCAACAACAGTTCCTATGGCGATGAACGGATGTATCGCCGAATGTATTCTAATGAATATCTGTCAGAATTGCAAGAGGAAAGCTTGAAAGAGTGGAAAACCCTTGAAACTCAACATGATTGTCAATTACTGAGACAAAATGGCTTGCTCTTCTACGGCGAAGCTTGGGATGAAGAAACAATAGAAGGTAGTATTCCAGGCGCTCGCCGAGTGATGGAAAAGAAAGGAATTCCATTTGAAGCCTTAAATGCGCAACAACTCCAAGAACGTTGGCCAATGCGACCTAAACCGGATTTTGTGGGTTTGTTTGAAAGCACTGCGGGTATGGTTTGGTCTACACGAGCGATTGAGGTATTTCGCTCTCAAGCAGAAACCAATGGCGTATCTATCCACACAGGGCAAGAAACTGTTAGTCTCAACTGCACTCCTAGTAGCACGGTTGAAATCAAAACACGATCGGGAAATACATTTTTAGCCAATCAAGTTGTTTTGACTGCTGGAGCTTGGACTAATGATTTACTCAGCCTATTTACAACTCCCCTCAATCTAGAAATTTGGCCGATGCTATGGGGACACTATCGAGTGGAAGAGACTTTACGAGAGCAGTTTCCACAATGGTTTTGTTTTCAGCAAGAAAAGCCAGATACTAACGATGGTGGACTCTACTACGGATTCCCTTGTCACACTCCCGAAACATCACTCATCAAAGTTGGGATTGATTGGTGTCCACCTGAATTGCGTACCAAAACCATGAGTACGTTTGTCAGAGAACCAAATTCAGAGCTTGTGCAATTACTCGATCAATTCCTTCGTAATAATTGGGATGGAATTAAAGAGTGTGTTGGTCTGTATTTTAGTCCATACACGATGACAAAAGATACTTTATTTGTACTGGATAAGCTTCCCGGATATCCACAAATTAGTCTTTTTACAGGTGGTTCGGGTCAAGCGTTTAAGTTTACACCACTTTTAGGCAAGTTGCTGGCTGAGTTAGTTTTAGATCGGACCCCCTCTTTTGATTTATCTCCCCTCAGTGCTAGTCGGGAGTGTGTTATGTCATCTCCGGATGAACAGTTATAAATAATTAGGGAGGAGTCAGAAGTCAGGAGTCAGGAGGGACAAGTGGTCAGGACTTACGCAAAAAATCAAATTACACACCATCTGTAGGGGCTTTCTGGCATTCGCCCTTACTAGATATAGTGGCTCTGCGTAAGTCCTGGTGGTGAAAAAAAGAATATATCAGAACCCACATTCCGCTTTTGTGCGCACAATTTACGCGGAGCAAGTGCGACTGCTTAATTGCTCTGTTCCGCGATTATTGATGTTCTATTCATCTATTGTCCAATAGTTAGGGTGGGCTGATTAAATCTCAAAGTATTTACAGATAAAGGTTTTAGCCTTTTTAAGTCGGTAAAAAGTACGCTTGTTTCAGCTCTTAATGCACGGTTCCCGAAAAATCAAAAAGTTAGTATTTTCGCTGCTGAGTATAGCCAAAAAATTACTCCTCCCCTACTCCTTTTTCAGCAAACCCTAGTTAGGGTTGGCTGATTTGCAATAGAACATCCGTTCCGCTTTGCTACGCGGATGAAACGCGATCGCTCTGTTTCGCGATTATTGATGTTCTATTCATCTATTGTCCAATAGTTAGGGTGGGCTGATTAAATCTCAAAACCTTTATCTGTCAATGCTTTTAGATTTAATCAGCAGAGCAATAATTATTAACTATTGAATAGGATGCTATGAGGCGATAAAGCCTTAAGCATCGTTGTTTTGCTTATTCTTTGTAAATGCGTAAATGGGTGTGTGTATAATCCATCGAAAACTGACCAGGATTTTCTCTAACTCTAGCGGTAAATCTTGCGTAAAATTGGTTGACAATATCTAAAACATCTTTATTAGATCGATTAGTTAGAGCATTTCTGAAGGTATGTTCACTCCAAGAGCGAATTGTTTGGGTGAGACCTTGGGCAAATTTCTCTGTATCCTGATCGTCTTCGTACTGAGACCGATAAGGACAGGGAATCTGCATAGTTCTGATATCTCCTAATCGTAACCCTGCTTGATAGACTTCACTTTCAGGCTCTTCAAGACACGCTGCAAACTCGGCTTCTGTTCGGTAATAATTTTGGAATGTAGCACCAACATACTCTTCGGGTTGAATCAACCCCTCAATCTGCATTTGCTTCCAAATTTCGTGTAGAATATCGTGCATATTCAAGTCTACCTGGTTGTTGCCTAGATACCGCCCTTTTTCGTCTGTGGATAAGTTAGCGGTTACGATTTGACCTCCAGATTTGAGTTCTTTTGCTCTAGCTAGGAGAATAGTAGTCCAGTCAAGCTGAGATTGGGCTTGAAAAATGGCTTTATCTTCCCCTTGCTCACAAGCATTAATATGGGTATGGTAATTCAAATGTTTAGGCAGTTTACTTAGCCAGTGCATGGCTGTGGAAGAGAAGCCAAAGTCTAGACTATTGGGAGGACACACAGGTTCATAAAATGAGCGTGGAACCATTGAAACGACTAGATTTTGATCGCCCTGCATTAAAAAGGATGAAGTTTTACCTAGAGCATTAAAGTCATTACTGGGTAAATCACTAAAGATTGCTTCAACAAAAACCCCGTTATTTTGTTTTTTGACAGTAGCAATAATTTGCTGCCATAATCCTTGGGTAGTACCGCCATCTGCAATACCGTAATCAGCTAGTCTTACTTGTGAACTGTTTTGGATGGATTGGATTGCTTTTGCGACTAAATCCCCAGCAGCTTCGAGACAAAGTTTTGCTCCAAGTGTGTTGAGTGAGTAGTCAGATGCCATATAAATTGCCATGTCAGATATTCTCCAATGATGATGATTTTTTTCCAGCTTTTGGGTTTAATTTTTCTCTAAAAAATCTGGCATTTGACATCCCACTCTGGGTTGTTTATCTGCTGCTGAAATCAGGGTTGATATAACTTGTTCGTAGGATTTTTCGCTATTGGTTAGCTCGGCCAAAAATAACTTTACTTTTTGTTCAATCACTCCTAGAACAAATGCATAAATATATCGGGGATCTACTTGCTTGAAGATTAATGGGGAATAAAATTCGATTGAGTCGCAAATAACAGCTCCAGCACTACTAATTGATTCCGGAATAAAAGTGATGGATTTTGCCTGTAAAATATCGAGTACAGAAGGTTCACTCAGGGGAACATTAGCAGAGCCAACAATATATTGACACTGCAAGGAATCGGCAATCTCTGGTGTAATTAGACCACTGATGGAACAAGGAACTAATGCATCACAGGGAATATCCCACCAGTTATGATCCTGTGAGATATTCTTGCAATTCGGAAGATCGGCTCGTTCGGCTACAATGTCATAAGTCATAATACTTGCTCCCAGTTTTTGGAGAGCTAGAGCAGTAGCTTTACCCACCTTTCCCGAACCATGAACCAGAAAAACTAATCCCTCAAGATTTTTTCCAAAAATACCTTGAATACTACCCACTACACCATAAGCTGTGGCAATACTCGGGTCAACTTGAGAATCTAGAGATGCCAGAATATAAGGACAGTGGTTTCTGAGATATTCCATGTCCTCCAAGGAAGTATTTAAGTCACAACCAGTGTACATCAAACCGTTAAGATCATTCAGCATAGAACCGATAAAACTCAATAGATCTTTCTTGCAGGCTTGACAATCGGCCATCGCTACAACAATTTTACCACCGCTAAAACCTGTATTGTACAGACGATGTTTATGGGTCATAACGAGGGACAAATTTCTACAGTCCTCCCAAGCAAGTGTCTGAGATTTATAAGTTTTGACCCTCAATCCACCGTTACTGGGCTGATTCAGGGTTGGTCTGTCTAACCCAATAAAGCATTGCAAACCATCTCTATCTTTCTGAATAATTTTCATCTAAACTAAATTTGTTATACTATGGTGGATTATATTACAAAAGTTAAAAAAAACATCAATTCTCTGACAAATTTGTTCCTGTCTTTCTTGCTTCTTCTACCCAACCATCAAACTTATCTTGATTTTTCTTGACCCACTCCTCTGCATGGCGACGGAGATCTTCTGAGTTACTTTCACCATCTTGTACGAGTTTTTGTTGAGCGTTAACATCTTCAATAGGAATTGAAACCAGCTCAAACAGACGTTTAGCTGCTGGATTAGCTTGCAAAAATTTATTGTTTGCTACTATCCGCACTCTATCAACCGCAATACCTAGATTTTTTCCATCTAGCATAGTTTCTTGTTCTGAAGCTTCTCCCTGTTCTTCTGGTAGAGAAGTGAAAGGAACTTCTATCCAGATTGCATCCTTACCAGGTTCTAACACTGCAGGTGCCCAGTGAGGAGTGTAAGTATAATAGAGAATAGGTTTTTCTAGTCGGTTGCGAGCTACTACATCTGCCAACAAAATATCATAATTACCTTGATCGTGTTCAACCGTATCCCTCAGTCCATAGACATCTAAGTGATGCTCAATCACTAATTCACAACCCCATCCAGGATTACAACCTGCTAAGTTAGCTTTTCCATCACCATCTGAGTCAAAAAGTTTGGCAATTTTGGGATCTTTAAGTTGGTCTAAGCTAGTGATTTTATATTGATCGGCGGTTTTTTTGTCAATTTGATACCCTTGCAAAGCATTGTCAACAATAATTCCCACCCGCTGGAATTTATCTTCGCCTCCGTTTTCTATAAAAAATTTATTTTGGAGTTTTTCCCAATGATTGGTGTAGAAATCTAAGTCTCCGTTACTGACAGAAATATGCACTATGGGAACACTGAGCTGTTTGACGGCTTCAGTTTGATAACCAAGTTTTTCTAGACCAACATTAATAATTTCTGTTAAAAATGCTGCATAGGTTGTGATACTAGAGCCAGAACTTACTCTTACCCCTTGACCCGGCATCGTTTTGTCTGTTGATTCAGGATTAGATTGAATAGTAGGTTGACAGGCAATTAAAAAACTAATTGACAAAAAAGCTAGAACTATTTCTAAGAAGTATTTTTTTCTTTTTCGTTTCATTTTCGTCCTTTAAGTTAGTTTTAGTCAAGCAATGGCTTAATTGTATTCCACAGAGCTAGTGGGTATTATAACGGTGTTTATCAGAGACCTGAAATAAAGGTATAAACCATAAATTTTAAAAATCTCAAAGCTATACACAGTATGATTTTAGACAAATAAATTTAATACCATATCATAAAATGAAGCTAATTGATTTGAGATTTTTCCATTGGCCAAATGGGCTTTAATTATATAAAATATTGTGAGTATTTAATAAGTAGTGAGAAAAATTACACTCTCACAAATCTTGCGGACAATCTGGAAAAAGTTGGCCACAATCAAATTAATCGGTATTTGAAGAATGTTGAAAGACGAGACAGAAATTGTGTGGCAAAATGTACAGTCTGAAATTGCAACAACTGAAGATAGTTATTTAATTTTTGATGATACAGTTATTAATAAAAAATTATATTAAAAAGCGTTGATGAAACACGGTATGAAATTAAACTTTTGGTAAATTTTAAGCCAAAACATATAATGCAAATTATACCTATTTCTTCTATCAGAAGTTACCGAAAAACTCTTTTCTACCTACTGAATTCTGATGACTGACTTCTGACTCATAGCCAATCAAACATTTATTCAGCAATGCCTCTCAAAAAATAGAGATTGTCCGCTGTCAGGATAGTGGTAAGCAACATAGGGTATGCGTGGAAGGCGATCGCTATAAAAAATTAAGCGTTTCGCTTTTCTGCTGTCGCCGCCATGTTTGCGGAGCATTCCGGAACGGAAAACGTGACATGAAAAGCGGAAGCTCTACGTTAGCGATCGCCTAAATTAGTAAGCGCTATATATAGTCTCTTTGCGTAAGTCGTGATAATGTTACAAATGAGTGGCTGGAAATCCTTTAAACTAAATTTGTTATACTATGGTGGATTATATGACAAAGGTTAAAAAAAAACATCAATTCTCTGACAAATTTGTTCCTGTCTTTCTTGCTTCTTCTACCCAACCATCAAACTTATCTTGATTTTTCTTGACCCACTCCTCTGCATGGCGACGGAGATCTTCTGAGTTACTTTCACCATCTTGTACGAGTTTTTGTTGAGCGTTAACATCTTCAATAGGAATTGAAACCAGCTCAAACAGACGTTTAGCTGCTGGATTAGCTTGCAAAAATTTATTGTTTGCTACTATCCGCACTCTATCAACCGCAATACCTAGATTTTTTCCATCTAGCATAGTTTCTTGTTCTGAAGCTTCTCCCTGTTCTTCTGGTAGAGAAGTGAAAGGAACTTCTATCCAGATTGCATCCTTACCAGGTTCTAACACTGCAGGTGCCCAGTGAGGAGTGTAAGTATAATAGAGAATAGGTTTTTCTAGTCGGTTGCGAGCTACTACATCTGCCAACAAAATATCATAATTACCTTGATCGTGTTCAACCGTATCCCTCAGTCCATAGACATCTAAGTGATGCTCAATCACTAATTCACAACCCCATCCAGGATTACAACCTGCTAAGTTAGCTTTTCCATCACCATCTGAGTCAAAAAGTTTGGCAATTTTGGGATCTTTAAGTTGGTCTAAGCTAGTGATTTTATATTGATCGGCGGTTTTTTTGTCAATTTGATACCCTTGCAAAGCATTGTCAACAATAATTCCCACCCGCTGGAATTTATCTTCGCCTCCGTTTTCTATAAAAAATTTATTTTGGAGTTTTTCCCAATGATTGGTGTAGAAATCTAAGTCTCCGTTACTGACAGAAATATGCACTATGGGAACACTGAGCTGTTTGACGGCTTCAGTTTGATAACCAAGTTTTTCTAGACCAACATTAATAATTTCTGTTAAAAATACTGCATAGGTTGAGATACTAGAGCCAGAGCTTACTCTTACCCCTTTACCCGGCATCGTTTTGTCTGTTGATTCAGGATTAGATTGGATGGTGGGTTGACAGGCAATTAAACTGATTGATAAAAAAGCTAGAACTATTTCTAATAAGTGTTTTTTTCTTTTTCGTTTCATTTTCGTCCTTCAAGCTAGTTTTAGTGAAGCAATGGCTTAATTTTATTCCAGAGAGCTAGTGGGTATTATACCATTTCTCAAAAATCTTGCTATATTTGATTGGGTGGAGGAGGGACG
>NZ_JBNHEQ010000231.1:13665-21117 GCF_050016015.1 Dapis hubbardiae BLCC-M172 | reverse complement strand
CTATTTCTGTCATATCAATACTGACACAGGCAATATTTTCTTGTTGTAAACGTTGTATAGTTTTGACTCGCAAACTAGACTTACCCATTTGTCGGGAATTTAAAACATAACAAAAATCTCCATTTTTCAAACCTTGATATAAATCGTTATCCGCTTGTCTATTGACATAAGTTGTGGCATGAATTGGGAGACTACCACCGATATAATATTCGTAGTTATTCATAGTTATTTATCATTAATTAATTTAGTAGGTTGGGTTTCGTTCCTCAACCCAACTATTAGATTATTAGCAAGTACACAAAAAAATTATCTATTATCAAAGATGGTATTGCCTTATTTTGTTGATTTTCGCTTATAATATTCGTAATTATTCATAGTTAATATAAGTAGGTAGGCGCAAATAAACTTCACTATATAACGAAATGTTGATGCAGTCCAAACCTTTGAGATTGCTTCCTTCCACTCCGTTCCAGTCGCAATGACGTACTTGTAAATTTTCCCACCTACCTACTTAATTTAGTAGGTTGGGTTGAGGAACGTTTGCGGAGCATTTCCAACGGAAAAACCCAACTATTAGATTATTAGCAAGTACACAAAAAATTATCTATTATCAAAGATGGTATTACCTTATTTTGTTGGGTTTCGCTGTCGCTCTACCCAACCTACTTTCTTTATACCAATTCTTACTAACTGATAACTGATAACTGATAACTGATAACTGTTAAACGTGAACTTGAAAATATTTTCTATATAAACCACACAATGGCACAACAGCATTTCCCCGAAATTTAACTAATCCCATACTGCGTAATTTAAAGCCTTCAATTGTACCAACTTCCACAGGAGTTTCTGCATTAACAACTTTGGTAATTGCTGTCTGTAAATTTTCATCTTTTTGCAAGTTCAACAAATGTCTATGCAAGTGATTATAGTAAGGTCCTTCATCAGTTGGTGCTAATTCTAAAAGTCGTTCTAAAGTCATTTTTAGGCTAGCAATTTCATAGAGTGCTAAACGTACTAAATAGGGATGTCCTCCTAACATTTCCATCAATTTTTCTATTTGTTCGTCAGACCAGGTTAAGCCATGTCTTTGTACTAAATCTTTGACCTGTTCTAAGTTAAATTCTGGTAACTCAATTCCTAATCCTACATTAAAGGGAGATTGATTAATATTTAGAGGAATATAAACCTCTTTAGAGTGAACAATTATTAATCGTAATCTTTGCCAATCAGGATTATTTTTACCTTGTTCGTGCCAAGCTCTTAATAAGGCAAAAAATTGTGTTGCTAAATCAGGATTTTGGAAAATTTTGTCAACTTCATCTAACCCCAAAACTATCGGCGTTTTAATTTCATTCAACAGGTATTTATCAAAATATTTAGTACATCGCTTTTTCACTCCTAAAACTTTTTTCCAATATTTTTCTAACTGCTCCTCTAAACCCAATTCATCACTAACATTCGCACAAAACCACTGCAAAAATTTGTCTAAATTCTCTAGGAATTCTGGATCTATAGTTTGAAAATTCAAATAAACTGTCCGATAATCTTGTTGACTAGCATGAGCTAAAATTCGGGATAATAAAGAACTTTTTCCCATTTGCCGAGGAGCTTTAATTCTAATTAGAGCATCTGGCTTCAGAATAGCTTGAAAACATTCTGACTCAATAGGCGATCGCTCGATATAAAAAGGAGAATTTAGAGGAACTTGACCTGAAGGAGGTTCTAATTGTGATTCGGGAACCTGAGTTATATTATTACTACTAATTGGAGGAGATATTTTAATAGTTTCTGCCTGTTCTTGCTGACTTATTAATAAGTCTAAATTTGGTTTGATATTTAATAATTCTGTCAAAGCAACTTTAGCATTTGAGTAACGTTGATGCCAGTTAACTTTTACCATTTTTATTAATATATTGGCTAGGTCATCATTAATACCAGAAAGTATAGTTTCACAATCTATTTCTCCAGAAATATTATGGGGAAAATGTTGAGGAGATTTTCTGACTAAAGCTTGAATAGCAGTTACTCCAACTGCATAAATATCGCTAGCAAATTGAGGTCTACCTTGTAATTGTTCCACAGGCATATAACCAGGAGTTCCGATAGTAATAGTGCTAGTAGGTTGCCCATCATCACCAACTACTATTGTCCTGACTTCTTTAACAGCTCCAAAGTCAATTAATACTAATTTTCCATCACTTTTGCGCCTCATAATATTGCCTGGCTTAATATCGCGATGAATCACATTATTATCGTGAACAAAAATTAGTAACTCCAGAATTTCTGCTAAAAATTCTATGACTTTAGATTCATTCCAACCGTGATTTATTTCTTTAGTTAAGTCATTACCATCTATAAGTTCTTGAACTAGATAAAATTCATCGTCATGTTCAAAATAAGCATATAAAGTTGGAATTTGCTCATGTGTTCCCAGCTTATTCAGAGTTCGAGCTTCTTGCTCAAATAAACTCTTAACTTTTGCATTTTTTTGTGTAGGTTTTAGTCGCTTCACGACACATCTTGGTTTAGGAATTTGGGGTATATCTAAATCTTCTGCGAGATAAGTTTCACCAAACCCACCACCTTTGCCTAATTTTTCAAGAACTTGATAACGTTGACGTAGAATTTGTCCGATGAGAGAATTATTTTCAGACATTACTAATTAGTAGTTTGATCAGAAAAGTTTCCAATAATTATAGACTGTTTATAAACTCAATATTATAACGTATATCGCCAGATATTAAAATTCGGTGTTGCTGATGCGTGGGTATGATTTGTATTTTTTGGCAATTGCTAAACTATGGAATAACAAATACTTGAGATTATTAAGTTTATACTTTCATACCTTGATTCAGCAACGCCAAAATTCCTATAGAATTAGACATCTCCAGAAAAGAGGGAGTAGGGACGTTGCATGCAACATCCTTACAAAGCAGGGAGTAAGGAGAAATAATAGATGACTTCCAACGGATAATTTATTTTATTTTTTATTATTGGAGATGTCTATTAGTCTGAATAAGTAGTAAATATTTACTCAAATAATTAAGTAGATAAGTGAAAAAAAAATTACCAAAAAATTCGGGTTTAAAGCCTCTCATTTAAAGGAAAAAATCCTTTTAACCAATCCTATTCTTAAAAATCAGAGGTAATTATTAATTATTAATTATTGAAAACTACGTCATTGCGACTGGAACGGAGTGGAAGCAAGCAATATCAAGAGTTTTGACTACATCAAATTTTTGTTAAATAGTGAAGTTTATTTGCGCCTATCTACTTAATCTTATTCTTCCTTACTCTTACTTAAAATCCAAAGTTCTCCAAAGTTATGAACTAACTCTAATTGAGAATTTTCTTGTGTTTCTAATCCTGAAATTAAACTCCATTCAGGACGAAATACAAATATATCGGTAAAACCTTCTGGAACTTTTGGAACTTCTGGTTCTTCGATGAATAAAACTTTCACATCTGGTCTCAACATATATCCTAGAGTAGCTAATCTTACAGAATGATTACTAATAATAAGTGGCTGACTTGTTTGATTAATTATTCTGGCGACTTGAGGATCATAATAACTACTATATTTATGCCACCAAGTCTCAGCTTGAGAACTAATTCCACAAGATATGATGCCTAAAGAAATTACAATTACAGTCACTATTTGCCAAAATTTATGCTCGATTTGCTTTGTAAATTTAGTCAGTTTTGTTCCTAATAAATAAGCCACTGACAATTGAATTCCTAAATAAGCTGGAATTAAATAACGAGGAATAGTAGAACGTTGTCCGCCAGATATTAAGTCGGGAATTGTTAAACATATTGGGGTGACTGCCATTAAGGTTAAAATAAAAATATTTGCCTGTCGAGGTGCATTTTTTAGGAGGAAATAAATAGAGTAGATAACTAATACTAAAACCAATGCCAAGATGTACGGCCAGATAGTATTTAATTGTAATAAAGCATTATTATCAAAAACAAGTTTCTTGACATCGAATAATCTGTCAGACGAACCAATTTGAATATCAACAAATGTAAAACCTAGATTGATAAACCATCTTTTTAACAAATCTAAGAATGGCAGATTTTTGGAAACCCAATTGATGCCGTCAAAATGATTAATTATCAAGATTAGCCAAGGTAAAAATCCTAAAAATCCGTATAAAGATGCTAGTAAATAGGATTTGAGTTTCTGGGTTAGCTTTAATTTTTCAATGAGGATTACATATAATCCATGACCGAAGGCTACTAATACAGAAAAAAGATGAGTATATAGAGCAAATATGAGACTTGCTATATAAATTTGCCAGGTACGTTTAGTGTTAATTCGCATTGCTCGAAGTAAGGCAATACTTGATAATAAAACGACTACTGAAAAAAGACTATAAGCCCGTGCTTCTTGAGCATATAATACTAAAATTGGAGAAATTGCTGTGAGAGAAATTGCTACCCATCCTATTAATGATTTGCCAAATAATTCTCGACATAGCCAATAAATACAGGGAAAAATTAGTAAACTCGTTATGGCTGAGAAATTTCTAATTACAGTTACAGAGTTACCGAATAATTTCACCCACCACCTCAAAAGTACAAAATAAATTGGTAAGTGTTCGGGATTATCTCTGGCTAGGGAACTGATAAGATTAATTGTGTTTTTATCAGGATTAATATCTTGATATTGTTGTAATTCGGCAATGCTAATAGTACCTTGATTTGAGATTAAGTCTTTAAATTCTCCCCTGGTGTAACTGACAATTCTTAAGGATGTAATTGTTTCATCGTACCAGTAAACTTTACGGTCAATATTGATAAATCTGAAAAATATCCCTAAGACTAGGATGATGGTAATAAATATTTTTAACCAAGTAAAATAATATTTTTTGGGGAGCATTTTTAAATTGATTTAAAAAAAGAAAGCATGGCACGGCAAGACAGAGATTTTGCCATGGATGTACGGATAAATAGAATAGAAATAATAGTTAAAAAACCCTATGAATAAATCTCATAGGGTAACATTTCATCTTTACCTCAATAACTTGAGAAATACTATAGCATTACTTTGAATAGTTGTGAAAAAAAATCTGGGAATTAGGCAACAGAGAAATTCTGGAAAACTATCATATACTTTGGAAAATGAAAAGTTATATTCACAGTTTAAATTATATAGCAATTTGTGCTTGTGTTGTAATATATTATCCTAGGGTTTTGGTCTCAAAACCAAGTGCAAAGATGGGATTTGGAAACCAAACCCCTACAGGTTTTTTGCACAAATCATTTGATAAAGAATAGTTAAAAAACCCTATGAGATTTATTCATAGGGTAACATTTCATCTTTACCTCAATAACTTGAGAAATACTATAGCATTACTTTGAATAGTTGTGAAAAAAAATCTGGGAATTAGGCAACAGAGAAATGTTGGAAAACTATCATATACTTGGGAAAATGAACATCTATATTCACAGTTTAAATTATATAGCAATTTGTGCTTGTGTTGTAATATCTTATCATTATCGTAGGGGTTTGGTCTCAAAACCAAGTGCAAAGATGGGATTTGGAAACTAAGACCCTACAGTTTTTTTCACAAATCATTTTATACTGCTATAACTTATTAGTTATTTATGAATTACTTTATACATCTTATATAAATTATCCATATAACTTTTTTCTACTCCTAGACAGTTAACAGAATCATCATTTTCAACAATGATATGAGTTATCGTATATTTATCAATTAAATTCTGCAAAGCCTGACATTTAGCTATACCATAATTATCATAAAATTGTTGTGCCATTAATAATCTGTTATGCCATTCAATAACTTCTATATCTTTGTAGGGATGAGACTTGAGATTAATTAAAATTGGCGCACCTGTGGCAATTCTAAAATCAACAAATTTACCAGAAGCTATGGGAACTAAATAAGTATCATCTGGTTGTTTATTTTCTTTGACATATTCCATAATAATTGGTGTATCTTCCTGATTAATAGTTAGTTTCTCTAATTGCATTCCCACTCCTGAAAGAATGAACAGATATATTGCTACGATAGATAAAATTTCTATCGGTTTTTTGTATTGCCTAATCCAAAGATAATACCTGTCAAAAACAAGAGCCAAAATATAAGCCAATATCATACAAGTAGAAATCGGAACTAAAAAAGCAGAGACACGCCAGGGGGTCAGAAATGCTAAAGTATTGCTGCTAGAAAAAATTTTAATTACTGTCAGAATAACTGCCGTAGTAAAGGGAAAAAATAAGATAAAAAATAGTCTAGTTTTGCGGAGAAGATAGAGAGCGATCGCTACTACTAAAATCTGGATAGGTGCAGCAGGTTCGGTTAACCAAATATTGGGGAAGGAATGATGAGGAATTCTATTGACAAGTAAACTTTCAGATATTTGAAAAAGTTCGGGAGATGTGGGTTTAAAAGTAATAGTCATATAACTGACTACTGGTAAAACTAAGATGAATGAAAATGTACCTATTAATAATGATTTTTGGAGATTATTTTCATTTTTATAAGTGACAATCATATAAGCTAAAGTTAGTAAAGCGGCACTAGGGAGATATGCGGGATGAAATGTTGCAGCTATTCCTAAAGCTAAGACTGCTAAAAAAGGTTTATTTCTCAGAAAGCCATAGATGGAAAAGATAATTAATACTCCAAATGTACAGGGTTGAAAATATCCTCCGAGAATATATTGTTCTGCTAAACCATAGTGGAGATGTACATGAGTTTTCAAGTCAAAAATTCTGATTTGTATACAGTGGATAGTCAGGATAAGGAGAAAGTAAATTAGCAGTTTTAGTCGAGAACTATTAATTTGAAAAATTACTGAGGCAATGCCAAGCATACTATAAACATAGATGCCAAAAATTAGGATGTAATAAAAGTAGAAAAAATTTTGATGTAAGTAGGCATAAGTGATTTTAACTAAAAAAGTAAAAGCAGGTAGAGGGTCTAATGTATTAGCTAACCAATCTTTGTTTAAATAACCTAAACTAGCTTGGGATAATCCTTGTAAAAATTTAGTATGTTGATTTGATGTATATAAAGGGTCTTGGGTATAGGAAATTCCAAAAATTAAGCCTAAGATAAAAATTTGTAAGACGAAAATAATAAATTTTTTTTTGAGTATTTGTTTCATTTTTCAAGTAAGAAGGAAGCAGGAAGAAGGAAGAAGGAAGAAGGAAGAGAGAAAAATTTCTAGGAGGAAATTGATATAGCAATCTTAAATAGGTTATCATATTTTATAGTAAAGGTTTGGTTTGCAAATGCCATTTTTGCTTTGGTTTGGAGACCAAAACCCTACAGTTTTTTTCACAAATAATTTGGGGTTAGTCAGCAGAAAGCTCAGATAAACTCTACTCAACTTTTGCTTTGGTTTGGAGACCAAACCCCTACAGTTTTTTTCACAAATAATTTGGGGTTAGTCAGCAGAAAGCTCAGATAA
>NZ_JBNHEQ010000231.1:12551-13565 GCF_050016015.1 Dapis hubbardiae BLCC-M172 | reverse complement strand
TGGTTTGGAGACCAAACCCCTACAGTTTTTTTCACAAATAATTTGGGGTTAGTCAATAGTATTTCTTATAATTGGTTTAGCTAACAAAACTCAGTTAGAGGAAAAAAAATACAGAAGAAAGCTCATATAGACTAAACTCAATATTTATTACATTCTTCCTTCTTAACTTCCTCATTCTTCCTTCTTACTTCTTCCTTCTCCAATACATTTAGCTGACAAAACCCATAATTTTTCTGTTTCTAAAACTGAACATTTATTTATAGTGTCAACTATGGCAGGAAGATTTCCATTTTGGAGATTAATTCCAATCTGATTTCCCATTTGATAATACCACTGTCTCAACCAACGATTTTTTAATACATATTCTGGCATAAATGCTTCTCGATCTAAGATTAAAAAATCTATTCCATAAGTATTGATAAAATTCTCCATCCACTGAATATCTGAATGATACTGAGCAGAAATAAATTCTCTAGCTCGCTCTTTTATTTGATTGTAATAACCAAGATGATAAGGAATGGCATATTCCCAGGCAAAAAAGACTGAACGTTGAGAAAATGTAGGGATATAATTTACCTCTTCTGACAGAGAAGCAATCAGAATATCTTTTGGTTTTCCAGCAAAAAATTCATATACTTCTGGAGATTGACCTTTTTGATAATCAGCGTAAGGAAAATTTTTCCATAAGCTCATGTCGCCTATTAATAAAATCCCCAAAAATCCAATAATAATCAATCCTGAAATTCTTCTATTTTTGCTGGATGGTTGTTGACTTACCCAGTAAAAAATTGCATCTAAAGTTATACATAAAACAATGGCAGTTGCTATTGCTAAGACTATCCGAAAACTATGATTTGTGTAACGACTT
Source organism: Dapis hubbardiae BLCC-M172 (assembly GCF_050016015.1). Taxonomy (NCBI): domain Bacteria; kingdom Bacillati; phylum Cyanobacteriota; class Cyanophyceae; order Oscillatoriales; family Microcoleaceae; genus Dapis; species Dapis hubbardiae. The sequence continues at coordinate 12,697 of NZ_JBNHEQ010000231.1, read as the reverse complement.
GGTAAATGTAGTTTGAATAATAAAAGATGAGCTGTCACGAATAAAGCGACACCAGCTAAAAAAATTTGGGGTAACAATTTAATGTTAGGAGTTATTTGCTTAACCAAAGGTAATTGTCTAGGGAAATTTATTCCATTATCAAGGTT
>NZ_JBNHEQ010000231.1:0-12451 GCF_050016015.1 Dapis hubbardiae BLCC-M172 | reverse complement strand
TTAATCTTAGAAATTATTTGCTTAACCAAAGGTAATTGTCTAGGGAAATTTATTCCATTATCAAGGTTATGGATTTTCCCTTCTTCCTTCTTCCTTCTTCCTTCTTCCTTCTGAAAGAGTAATTGTCTAGGGAAATTTATTCCATTATCAAGGTTATAGCTTTTTCCTTCTTTATTCTTTCTTCTTACTTCTTCCTTTTTATTAATCTTAGAAATTATTTGCTTAACCAAAGGTAATTGTCTAGGGAAATTTATTCCATTATCAAGGTTATGGATTTTCCCTTCTTCCTTCTTCCTTCTTCCTTCTTCCTTCTGAAAGAGTAATTGTCTAGGGAAATTTATTCCATTATCAAGGTTATAGCTTTTTCCTTCTTTATTCTTTCTTCTTACTTCTTCCTTTTTATTAATCTTAGAAATTATTTGCTTAACCAAAGGTAATTGTCTAGGGAAATTTATTCGATTATCAAGGTTATAAAATTTCCCTTCTTCTTCCTTCTTTATTCTTCCTTCTTCCTTCTTTATTCTTCCTTCTTCCTTCCTTCCTTCTTCCTTCTTCCTCCTTCCTTCTTCCTTCTGAAAAAGTATTGGCAAGAATAATCCAACTATTAATATATGAGGCAGAAATAATTGTTTAGGTAAAATTCCACTACGACCCCCGAAGATGAAAAAATCCCAGGAATTTTGTAAGAAAAAAACACTTCTACCAGCTTCCCCAAATTCTGGCAAAACTTTTGCTTGGGATGCTGTAATTACAGGTGCGTAATTACTAGAATTTAAAGCATAAAATAAAATTACCAGTAAACTTACTCCTAAACCTACTCCACTCAATATATAATCCTCTCGATTTTTACTAAGACAAAACCTGCCTTTTTCCCAGTCTAAAAATCTGATAATTAAAATCAAAGCAATCAGGATAACATATTGTGGATAAAATAATCCGAGGAGAGCGATCGCTACCAAAAAAGGAACCAACGATTTTTGCAATAAATAGTATAAAACTGCCAGAAATAAAGGATATAAAAAAGCTCTTGGTGTACCGGAAGCTATGTCATCTTGGAGCCAGAGATTTTGACTTAATAATACTGAGGCAATAAAACCTGCAAAAGGTATTGGCAATATCTCAAAACAAATTCCAAAACAATAGGCAGCAGTTACCAAACTTAACCCCAAAGGTAATAATTTATTCAGAAACATTGGGTCTATTCCTACTTGGGAAAATAGCCAATAAAAAGTTTTATAACCCCAAGGTGCGACAGACTGAAAATAATCGGCAATTAAGTCATTGGGAAATAATTCTGAGTCTAAAAAACGACGCATCCAAAAAACGTGCTGTCTTGCATCATCTTGTACTATATATTCTCCACTAAAAGCTTCTTTAAGTGCTAATAAACTATATATTGTTGTGAAAGTTAAACTGAGAATTAGCCAGAATATTTTTTGATTTGCTGTTGGGGTATTTGATGGGATTAAAATTTGTTTGATATTTTGGATATACATTATTTTGTAGTAACGGTTTAGATTCTTGAGTTATAGCTTACTTCAACCATATTTTGACTATCTATGTTATAGTCAGATTTGACAAACATAAACAAATCATTTTAGAGAAATTTGTATTTATGGAAAAGTTTAAAATAAATACTCAAGCGATTGATAAATTTTGGTGGATAACTAATTATCTCTGTGTCAGTATGCTTTATCTAGAAAGATAATGTGCTGATCAAGCGAACCCTAAAATCAGAATATAGCTTATGAAACAATCAAAAATGTACCCATAACTAACAGCTTGCTAAGAATTGATATATTAACAGAAAAATATGCAGAATTTTTAAAGCGGTTCTGTTACAAAAAAGAATTAACCATTTACCCCGATCAAAATGACTACAATACTATTTTGGGATATTGACGGAACATTATTAACCACCGGAAGAGCAGGTATCTTTGCCCTAGAAGATGCTGCTAGAGACATAACTGGTAAAGAGATAGATTTATCACAACTCAATACAGCAGGAGCAACAGATCGATTACTAGCAGCTCAAATTTTAGAATTAGGAGGTATGACTCCTGATGATGAGAAAATAGACCAACTATTACAAATTTATGGTAAATATCTACCCCAAAGTCTCACTAAAAAACAAGGAGCAGTATTACAGGGAGTCAAAGAAATTCTTTCTCACTTACACCCCCACCGTAATGATGTAATTTCTCTATTACTAACAGGAAATACCTCTGTCGGAGCAAAAGCAAAAATAACTCACTATGGTTTAGATAATTATTTTAATTTTACCCAGGGCGGATTTTCAGATCAACTAGCAGATAGAAAAGAGATCGCTCGTCAAGCGTTAAATATTGCCCAAGAATTAGTCGGAGAAATTAACTTAGAAAAAGTTTATGTGATTGGAGATACGCCCCATGATATAAGTTGTTGTCAAGCTATTGGCGCTAAGTCCATTGCCGTTGCTACTGGTTCCTATAAATTGGAGGAGTTACAACAACATAATCCTTGGTGGGCTATACCTTCTTTACCAACACCGAATTTTTTCACTGATAAAATAGGTTTAGAGAATAGTTAAAAAGCTACTGAAAAAACAAAACTTTCTCTGAAGCTTTTCTGACAAATTAAAGACCTAAAATTTATCAAAACTTTATCTTTTAATGCTTTGATATTTAATCAGCAAACCCTACTTATTGGAATGGATTATAATAGGAAAAATTGATTGACCTTAAAAAGCTTTGAAAAAGTAGAATTTATGAATTTGTGAAGTTCTCTCCCGTTAAATCGGAGATTATAATAGGAGCTTCTGTTAAACTAAGAAAGCTGAATCCAAGTTTCAGAAGTTTCTTGCTTCTTTGGCTGACTAACGTCTAAGCCTCCACAAGCAGGCCAGATGATACCCACCTCGCTTAATGCTTTATTTAATATGTTCTTTGCTGCATTCTCATCTCTATCTAAAACCGTTTTACATTTAGGGCAAGAATGGGTTCTAACTGACAAAGTTTTAGGTACTTTTTGACCACAATTTGAACAATTTTGTGATGTATTATGAGGGTTAACTTTGACTACATGAATACCGCGTTTTACCGCTACTGCATTCAATTTTTCAATACAAGCCCCCCAGGCTACATCATAAATTGATTTTGATAGTTTAGTATTTCTAGCTAAACCTTTAATGTTAAGGTCTTCTACAGCAATTAAATCATATTCTTTAACTAATTTATGAGCAGTTTTATAGTGAAAATCTTCTCTTTGTCTAGCAATATGTTGATGCAATCTAGCTATTTTATTCTGTGCCTTTTTCCAGTTATTAGAACCAATTTCCTTTCTATCTGCTTTCCGCTGTTTTCTAGCTAAATTAGATTGAGATTTTCTATAGAAATTAGGAACAGAAACAGTTTCTCCAGTATTAGTAGTCAAAAACTCTTTTAAACCTACATCAATACCTACAACAGTTTTTATATTATTTGTAGGGATTAGATTAGGAACTGACTTGTCTTCCAAACTCAAACTAACATAATAACCGTCAGCTTTCTTTGTGATAGTTGCAGTTTTAATAGTAAACCCATCTGGAATTGGTCTATGAACTGTTACTTGAATAACACCAAATCTGCTAACAATAATTTGTTTCCCATCAAACTTAATTGCAGCTTTAGGATGATTAACTCTACTAAAACGCGCGGGACCTTAATTTGCCAGACTTCTTAAATTTCGGTCTGCCAAATCTCTTGCCTGTTTTATCTGGAACTAGCCAATGTTGCCAAGACTTATCCAACCTTCTCAGATTATTTTGTTGTACCTCGAAATATATCTCTTTATATTCGGGAAATAGTTTTTTGGTCTGTTTTAATTCTGCGGACTGAAAATGATAATCTGTTTTGCTTGGAATTTCACCTATAGGACATGAAATTAATGAGCATCGGTCTATTTGACACCTGGTTCTATTTAACCAATCCAATCGTTGACTATCACGCATAATTCCAGTGCCTACGGAGTAACTCTAGCCAATAATCTATCTTAGCTATTTGTTCTCCATTTGGATTAATTTTATAGCAATAACTTATTATCATTTCCCTTCTGTTTCGACCATGCTTCCTATTCTAACAATTTGTCAGGATTTTGTCTAGAAAATAATCAAATAATATGATTAAAATTTCTAGATTCAAAACATATCTAAACATACTATACTTTCCCTATTGGCTGTTTTCCTCTCACCGTTAAATTACAAATTATAATGGGAGTCCCCAACAGCCATTTTTTTGATGGCATTATATATCTCCAGAAAAGAGGTTGGATTTTTCCCATCATCAAATCTTGCCATCAATTCTTCTTCAGTCCAGAAGCACCAAAATTTTCATTTTATGAAGCTCCAAAAAAATCGCGCGTCAAAAGATTTTGGGTTGCATCCTCACAATTTTTGTGATAAGTTAAAGATTAACTGGGTCAACCTGCCAATATACATGACTTTTTATTCAACTAGAAATAGTATCGTTTCTGAGTGATAGAACTCCGTTCAGCTTTACTTCGCATATAAAACTGAATGCTCAGGTTGTAGAAATGATTTGTGAAAAAAACAAAATATTACCGAAAAATAAAGGTATAAAGCCTCTCCTTTTAAGGAGAAAATAAAGAAATAATATTTCCTGATATTCAATCTGATGGTTTTAACCAGAGGTAATTATCCATTATCAATTATCCATTATCCATTAATGAAAACCTATTTAGACCAGACCTCAACTCAAATCATATAAATATACATAAGACCCAGGCTTTTCAAAAGTATCTATTCTCAAACCAATTTCATTCAGATAATAATTTAAAAATCTTCTTTCTGCTGGAATATGAGTATGAGAAAATAATAACCATACTCTTTTATTTCCCCGGAGTTTGTCTAAATCTTTTTCATATCTTGTCATCTCAGTAATTGATAACTCCTGACCATCATATTTATCTAAATCATCCACACCAATAATATAGTCACCTTCTTGATAACCATATTTTTCTGCATAATACTGAAACTGATATATTCCGCGTTGATAAACATACAAAATATCTCCTGGTTGTTGATGTTTTTTGATATAACTCAACACGGGTTTAATATCTGAATAATTTAGAGGTTCTTCTATTAGATCGATAGCTTTTGCTAAAGGTTGCCTGAGTAATAAAATAATCAAGAAAATACTAATAATTTTGATTGGTCGAGATTTCAATTTTTTCAAAATATAACTTCCACCTTCTGCGATGAGAAAAATTACATAAGGTGTGAGAAATAAAACCAAACGACTCCGAAACGGGTATTGATGTAAAAAGGAGGCTAAAAAAGTCATAAATAATGGAGAAAGTAAGAGCAACAAAATTTCTTTTCTCCTCAACCAAAAAGAAATACAACCTAGCAAAAAAAACACAATTGCTAACCCATCAATCCCTTTACTAAACCCCAAAGGTTTATAGAAAAACTTGCCAAAAGCATCTAGCATCCAAATAATATCAAATGGGGAACTAGGAAAACCACTTCCCCAAGAAGTTGTTAAAGTTTCATTGCCAGTTAAATTTCTCAAAGACACAAAATAAAAGATGACAAAACTTAAAAACCAAGCTGAATAAATGAGTAATAACTGTTTGATTTTATCCAATTCTTTCTGCGAATTTTTCTGCCATAAATCAATTAGTAAAGCACTTCCTCCAAGACTTGCCAAAATAAAGATAGAAGGATGAGAAAACCAAATAGCAGTTGCTCCCACCAGAGAATATTTAATTATGCGACCCCGGTTCAATTTTTGCTGTACCAAAGGTAGTAATAATAGATATAAAAGGAGAGCGATCGCCACATCACTAGAATATTGTTTTACTTCTGCTGAGTAATATACTAAAAATGGCAAACTAGCAAACAAAGTCAAACCGATAATAATAGCAGATTTAGGAATCAATCTTTTGCTTAATTCATAAAATAAAAACAATGATCCGACACCACAAATAAAAGGAAAAAACCGCAAGACATACTCATTATTACCTAATATCTGAACTGCTAATTTTTCCACTATTAAAAAACCTATCGGCGCACCTTGATCATAATCCAAAGGTTGGAGTAATTCTAAATAAGAACCATTGACAATATTGAGAGCTAAAACTGCTTCATCTGCCCAAAGAGAACGATTAGCTAAATATTGAATTAATCTCATAGCCACCCCAAAAGCAATAATTAAATAAGGTAGTATTGGTGTGTCAAATAAAAACTTAAAATCTGGTAAATATAACTTTTTACTTATCATAATTTCTATCCTGAATAAATCCGGTGTAATATAGGAATTTTGCCTCTTAGGGGTTTGGTCTCCAAACTACCTACCAAACTTCGAGTTTTTGCTAATAATGTTTTGAATGATTTTAGGAATTAAAGCAAAGATATTTTATCTCAAATCCGAGAGTATCAGAGATTGTTTATAAGGGAAATATAAAAAGGAGATAGGGAATAGGAAACAAGAAATAAAAACAACTATTTTTCACTTAACAATCTAGGAATAGATATACCTAATACCTCTGTATATACCTGATTTGAATTTCTTGAAATTACCGCTTTTAGATTGTAGTAAGTATTCCATTTTTTAATACTTATTTGACAAACAGTCTATTAGAAGAACTCAACTAAAATATAGAAACCTTAAAATATAGAAATAGAAGCCTGGTTTATATTCAATGTCTTACATACTAACATTTACCTCCTACAAACCCGGTTTCTTATAACCCTCCAAAATAAACGAATTTGATATTAGCTCTAATTTCTCTACTCCCTACACTTCCCACACTTTCCACACTTCCCTACTCCCGACTCCCGACTCCCTGCTTCCTAATTAAATATTTCCCAAAAAATGGCAAACCAGCAATTGCTGGTAATAGATAACGGGATGTACAAAGTAACCCTAAAGCAGCTCCAACTTCTTGAGGAAAATAGGGTTGATAAAACATAATAAAAGCAGCATCACGAGTACCAACTCCTGCAAAAGTTAAAGGTAATAATCCGGCTAAAATTGCTAGAGAAGATAATGCTAAACTTTCAATAAATGGTGCTGAAGCATTTAACGCTAAAGTAAAAAACCAGATTTGTGATAAATGCCCAAACCAGATAAATATAGAGGTAACAGCAAATTTTGTTAATTGTAGTTTGTCGTGCCAAAAATATCTGTGCATTTCTATCCACGAATTTTCTAAACTATCAATTTTTACACCTATTTTTTTCGGCGCAACTTTTCGGGAAATTTCAAAAAATATTCTGGCAAATTTACGAGAGGATAATAACAATAAGCAGATGATTAAACCTAATGCGACTCCAGCAGTCATCATCCAAAATAATAAGTCTTTTTCAGGATAAACAATTAAACCAAAAACGCACCATAGTAACAAAGAAACTAAATCACAAGCCTTTTCAAAAATAACTAGAGATAAAGATAAAGTTCCTTCTAAATGCCCCCGTTGTTTCATAAAATAAGCTTTAGCAATATCTCCCATTTTTGACGGCAATATCATGTTTAAAACACTGGCAGCTAATATTAATTCGTTTGCTTCTCTAAAATTCAAATAAGATGATGATTTTCTACCCTTTTTTGGCATTAACTGTTGTAATCGCCAAGCAGTTAACATTGTCAATGAAATTATCATGTTTATGCTAATTATCATCCATATAGGGTTAGAATTTTGAAATACTTTTATTAGTCCAGCAAAATCAATTTTCCAGTAGATGGCTATCAGAATAAGTAAACTTATAATTAGAGAAATTAGTCGTTTCATTATTTATTTGTGAATTAGTCTTGATTATGCGCAGTAGTGATTCTGAAGTCTTTCACTGAGTCTAAATTACTTTACTACGTTAAAACAGAAAATCAATCAACACAATTAGATTTCAATAGAAGAAATAATTGCCTCAGAGTAAAGGCCACACCAGAACTGTGGACTAAGTTAATAAACTTTCCAGCTTGGCCTTTTTCTTGTTTTTCGGACTTGCTGTTCAATTTAGCCTTATACTCTTCAAACTTGGCCTGAATTTCCAAGCCAACTTGAGAAATTAATCTTTTTTGAGATACTGATGTTCTAGGGGAATTGTAAAGTTCTGATTTAGGAAGACTGGAGTCTAAACTGCTGAAACTTTCAACTCGATCTTTCACAGCAGCAGGTTTGGAATTTGATAGTTCAATTATGGCGAAAAAATCATGGGCAGAAGATTTTATTAAATAATTGGAAGAGGTGGAAAAAATAGCTAAAAGTATAGGATGTTTAGATAAGCTTCATATTTAGCCAGACTCAGAATTAAAAGGTTATGTAGAGGAAGAAAAATTAAATTGTTCGTAATATATGCCAACATTAGAAAAATGGCAGGAGGAAATAGTTTCTTATACAAGAAAAGAAACCAGAAAAAAAGATACAAATCAAGTAGCTATTCAACTTGAAATTCAAGTTTTAGCCAACATTGACTTTTTCAGCACTTGGAATTTTTCCAAGTTCCTGCTAATCTTATGCTTGATTTTGTTAGAGAAAATTAATGACAAATTTCTTAGAGTTACCAGAAAATATATTAACAGGTCTACCTTTAACTAATCTGCCTGAATATAATGAAATTAATAATCTAAATATTGCCTCTAGTTCAGAAAGATTACCTCTGGAATTAAAGGTAGAAGCATTGGAGATATCCGAGGCAGATTTATCTGAAACTAATGACTTGCTCACAGGCATTAGTTTTATCGAAAATGTAGGGCAAGTTAACCATGCTTATGTTGAGTATTTAGCTAAAGCAAATAACTACGATTTACTATTTTATAAAGATAAAATTACCTTTAGTGCTACTCAAAATATCGAAGGTGAAACTATTTCAGATGTAGTGAAGTTAAATTTTGAGAATGCTAACTCTAACCCTAAGATAAATCCCCTAAATAAACTGCCGGGAGTTGCCAATTTTTTCCAAGGTAATTACTTAAATAATTGGCATACCGATCTGCCAACTTATGCAGCTATTGAGTATGAAAATTTATATCCGGGTATTGACCTAATATATAGTAGTTTAGATGATAAACTAAAAAGAGATTTTATTGTCGCTCCCGGTGCTGATACTTCTGAAATTATTCTCAATTATAGTGGAGTTGCAGAAATTAATATTCTTGCCGACGGTACTCTTTCTATAAATACAGAATTAGGAAAATTATCTGAAGCACCCCCAATTGCTTATCAAGAAATAGATGGTCAGCAAATTGCAGTAGAAGTTGCCTATCAACTACTCGGAAATAATCAAGTAGGATTCGACATTGGAGAATATAATAAAAACTATGAATTAATTATCGACCCCACTGTAGAATATTCCACATTAATTGGCGGAAATGGTTTTGACCGTGGTAATGGTATTGCTGTAGATGTTGCCGGAAATGTTTATATAACTGGAGATACTACTTCCGTTGATTTTCCCACAATAAATGCTATTCAACCAGACTTTAATGGAGGAGGAGCAGTCTTTAATAACGATGCTTTTGTCACTAAACTAGACCAAAATGGAACTGTTCTTTGGTCTACTTATTTTGGAGGAAGTAACGACGAATTTGGTATAGATATTGCAGTAGATATTGCTGGCGGAGTTTACGTTACAGGTAATACTAATTCCCTAGATTTCCTAACAGTTAATGGCTTCCAAACTGCTTATGGTGGAGGAAGTTTTAACGGCGATGCTTTTGTGACAAAACTTTCTAATTTAGGCAATAGTGTCCTATATTCTACTTACCTTGGTGGTCGAGATGAAGATATTAGTAGAGGTATTGCCGTAGATAATAATGGTAATGCTTTTGTAACAGGAAGTACGGGAGGTTTTTCCCCATTTCCTGCCGAGCCTGTTCCTGGTTTTGCTGACTTTCCCACAACAGAAAATGCTTTTCAAACCACTACTACTAATAATGTGAATCGAGATGCTTTTGTGACTAAATTATCCATAAATGGCAGAACTTTAGCATATTCAACCTTATTAGGAGGCTTTGATTTAGATTCAGGAATTGACATTGCTGTAGATAATAATGGTAATGCTTATATAACAGGTTCAACTAGGTCTTTTGACTTCCCACTTCAGAACCCTCTGCAAAATTTTTATGGCGGGGATAGCGATATTTTTGTTACTAAATTAAATCCAGAAGGTAGCGATTTAATTTTCTCAACTTTTTATGGTCGAAGTGATGGAGATGCTGGTAGTGGTATTGCCATAGATTTAGCTGAAAATATTTATGTTTCTGGTACAACAGGAACTCGTATTCTTCAAGGAGATATTGCTGTTTCTCCTGTGGGAGATTTTCCGGCTTTTAGTGGATTTCAAAATTTATTTGGGGGCGGTAGTAGTGATGGTATTGTGATGAAAATTAATCGGGATAATAGTTTAGGATATGCGAGTTTTTTAGGTGGAAATAGTAGTGAATTTGGGAATGATATTGCTGTAGATAATTTGGGTAATGCTTATGTTACGGGTAGCACTGCTTCTGTTGATTTTCCAATTATTAATGAATTTCAAGAAGGAGTTGGTTTAGGATTACCGGATGATGTTTTTGTTAGTAAAGTTTCCAATAGTGGAACGTTTTTGGATTTTTCTGCCACTATTGGAGGTGTGGGGAATGAGTCAGGAAATGGTATTGCGATAGACCCTGCTCAGAATACTTATGTGGTTGGTTTTTCTGATTCTATAGATTTTCCAATTATTGATGCTTTGAATACTTCTGGTTTGGAATCTAATGCTTTTGTGGCTAAGATTATTCCAGATATTATGCCACCTGATACTTTTCAAAATTTTATTCAGTATGTGAGCGAACAAAGAATTAATCCTATAGAAATATATTTTGATGAAGAGTTTTATTTAGAAAATAATCCTGATGTAGTTCAACTAATACAAAATGGTTTGTTTCCAAATGGTTTAGATCATTTTATGAATAGAGGTCAATTTGAAGGACGTAACCCTAGTCTTTTATTTGATGAAACTACTTATTTAGTCGAAAATCCTGGTGTTAGTCAAGCTGTAGCAAATAATGTCTTTAAGAGTGGATTCGATCATTTTATTAATGTTGGGTTTTTTGAAGGTCGTGATGAACGTACTATTGAATTTGATGAAAGATTTTATTTAGCTTCTAATGCTATTGTAGCTTTAGCAGTAGAAAATGCCATTTTTAAGAGTGGATTTGAACATTTTATTATATTTGGTGAAGCTGAAGGACGAGCTGGGAATAATTTATAAATAATACCAATTCCCAAAAGTAATTCTATACTTGATTAATAGTTCAGTTATTAAGTAATCACCTTGGGATAATTACCTTTTTGCTGATTTGAGATAATTTAATCTTTGATTATCCTTAGTTTTACTTCTCCCCCACTCCCCTACTCCCCTACTCCCCTACTCAATCAAATGTAGAAAAGTTTTTGAGAAATGGTAATTAGGGAGGAGTCAGGAGTCAGGAGAAAAAAAGGGCGTTGCATATTTCCGGAATAAATTAGTGTGGGGAGTTTGGGGGCGTTGCGTCCTTTGTCTCCTGGAATTATTGTTTTAGAGAAAGAGGAATTCATTCTCCATTAACGAACAAATTAACAACAATCTTGAATCGGATAGTTAACTAAATCATCATCCCACTTTTTACCTAATAAACTCTTAAATCTATCCTTTATTTCTGGATTATTAGGATTACTCCGATGCAAGTTTCATAACTCTGTAACACTCTCATGCCACAAATTATTTTCTTGATAAATATCAATCTTTTCTATAACAGTTTCAGCCGATTTTAACTTACTAATCAAACTATCGCTTGCTGCTATCCTTAATATTAATCCTTGAACTACTACCGATCTATCGTCTCCACAATCAAAAGTAAATTCCCAACTATAAGAACTATCTATCTCTAAAGGTGGTGCAGAACAGGGTAATTTCCAACTAATAAATCTTGGCTCTGATTCAACAACCAAATCTGGATAATTAATAGAGTTGTTGGGAAATAAGGTAGAATGAGCAAAGAATAAATTGGCCAGAAGAATGCTAAACGTTGAACGAGCCCTAAAACAAGACAGGTTACTAAGAGCATTAACAGGATTAAACCGTAAAGCATTTGAATCCTTGTTGAAGTCTTTTCACCAAATATAACCATGATTTTGATGACAAATTAATGTTAACAGCAACTGGACTATGGAACTTGTACCTGATAGCAGCATAAATAATAAAATCACGCTCCCAAAATTAATTAGTTTAAGTTTTCATTTTTCACTCACCTAAGTTATTTCCCAACAACTCTAATATACCCAAGTCATTGCGACTGGAACGGAGTGGAGGGAAGCAATCTCTTATGTGCGCGGAGATTGCTTCCGCTTCGTCGCTGCGGACGACTGTTCAACCGGATTTTATATTAAACCAAATTGATTAATTATCCATTATCCATTATTAATTACCAAGGACTACCAACCATAGTAAACCCCG